>NZ_JBHUXV010000235.1:0-7787 GCF_042669125.1 Streptomyces sp. NPDC057253
GGCCGGGGCATCGGACGGCCGCCGGTGCACGTTTCTGCCGACGCCGTCGGCTTCCCACAGTCGCCCAGGGCGTCAGACGGCCGCCGGCGTGTCCGACTGCCGGGCGAGGGCCGCCGCGGCCGCCCCGACCAGGCCCGCGTCCGTGCCCATCTGCGCGGGCACGATCGTCAGTCGCTGGACGAAGGAGAGGGTGGCGTAGTCGCCGAGCGCCTTGCGCAGCGGCTCGAACAGGACGTCGCCCGCCTTGCCCACACCGCCGCCGATCACGGCGATGTCGATCTCGACGAGGGTGGCGGTGGCGGCGATGCCGGCGGCCAGCGCCTGGGCCGCCCGCGCGAAGGAGGCCACGGCGACCGGGTCACCGGCCCGGGCCGCCTCGGCCACCGCGGCGGCGGAGGTGTCGCCGTCCGGGCCGGGCCGCCAGCCGTTCTCCAGCGCGCGCCGGGCGATGTTGGGGCCACTGGCGATGCGCTCCACGCAGCCGCGGGCCCCGCACGGGCACCGGTCCCCGTCCAGGTCGACGCTGATGTGCCCGATGTGACCGGCGTTGCCGGTGGGGCCGGCGTGCAGCTGGCCGTTCAGCACCAGACCGCCCCCGACTCCGGTCGACACGACCATGCACAGCGCGTTGTCATGGCCGCGGGCCGCGCCCTGCCAGTGCTCAGCGGCCGTGATCGCCACACCGTCGCCGATCAGCTCGACGGGAAGCCCGCCGGCCGCCTCCTGGACCCGCCTGACCAGCGGGTAGTCGCGCCAGCCGGGCACGTTGACCGGGCTGACCGTGCCGGTGGAGGCGTCCACCGGGCCCGCGCTGCCGATGCCGAGAGCAGTGGCGCGCCCCCACAGCGGCGAGCCGGTCAGCTCGCCGAGGGTCTCCTCCACGGCCCGCATGACGGTCTCGCCGTCCTCCTGCGCGGGCGTGGCGCGCTGGGCGCGGAGCAGGATCCGGCCGTGGCCGTCCACCAGCGCTCCGGCGATCTTGGTGCCGCCGATGTCGAGCGCAGCCACGAGGTCGGTGTGCATCAGTGTCAGTTCTCCCCGTCACCTTGAGGAATGGACAGGCCGGTCTCGCGGTGGGGGCGCAGGCCAGCAGATTGCGGTGGACAGTGTCTCCCGCATCTGACAACGTTGTCCAGGCTCTATGCTCGACGCCACATCCTCATACAAAATCATGGGCCGCCACATCTTTTTGCCATGACCTTGCCACGAGCTCCGACGACAGGACAGGACGCCGCCATCGTGCCCGACACCCACAGCCGTGCAGACCGCCTCTCCGCCACCCGGTACGGCAACCGCCCGACCATGAAGGACGTGGCCGCACGGGCCGGCGTGGGGCTCAAGACGGTCTCCCGCGTGGTCAACGGCGAAGCGGGGGTCACCCCGGAGACGGAACACCGGGTCCGGGAGGCCATCGAGGCGCTCGGCTTCCGCCGCAACGACAGCGCGCGGGTGCTGCGCAAGGGCCGTACCGCCAGCATCGGCCTGGTCCTGGAGGACCTCGCCGACCCGTTCTACGGTCCGCTGAGCCGTGCGGTGGAGGAGGTCGCCCGGGCCAACGGGGCGCTGCTCATCAACGGTTCCAGCGCGGAGGACCCGGAGCGGGAGCAGGAGTTGGTGCTGGCGCTGTGCGCGCGGCGGGTGGACGGTCTCGTGGTGATCCCGGCCGGGGACGACCACCGGTATCTGGAGCCGGAGCTGAAGGCGGGCGTCGCGACGGTGTTCGTGGACCGTCCGGCGGGCCGGATCGACGCCGACGTGGTCCTCTCCGACAACTTCGGCGGCGCCCGCGACGGGGTGGCCCACCTCATCGCCCACGGCCACCGGCGGATCGGGTTCATCGGCGACATGCCCCGCATCCACACGGCCGCCGAGCGGCTGCGCGGGTACCGGGCCGCGATGGAGGACGCCGGTATAGCGGTCGAGGACGCGTGGACGTCTCTCGGTGTCACCGACCCCGAGCGGGTGCGCAGGGCGGCCGAGGAGATGCTCTCCGGGCCCTCCCCCGTCACCGCGATCTTCGCCGGCAACAACCGCGTGACGGTCACCGTGGTCCGGGTCCTCGCCGAGCACACCCGGCGGGTCGCCTTCGTCGGCTTCGACGACATCGAGCTCGCCGACCTCCTCCAGCCGGGCGTCACGGTCGTCGCCCAGGACGCGGCGACCCTGGGCCGTACGGCGGCGGAACGCCTCTTCCGCCAGCTCGACGGCACCCTCCTGACCCCGGAACGCATCGAACTGCCGACCCGGTTGATCACACGGGGCTCGGGCGAGTTGCCTCCGGCGGACTGAGAGGACGGGGAGCTGGGAGAATCGTCGAGTGGCTGAGGTGACGAGGCTGGACGACTACAGGGCGGAGCCGCGGCTGGACGGCTCCAGGTCGGAGCCCAGGTTGGACGGTCACGGGTCGGAGCCCAGGTTGGACGGTCACGGGTCGGAGCCCAGGCTGGACGGTCACGGGTCGGGGCCCAGGCTGGACGGTCACGGGTCGGGGCGCCCAGCCGGGGCCGGGGAGTCGGGTGGCTTTGCGCTTGAGGCACCACACGGCCCGCCGGACCGCCCGGCGTGGGTCCGCGCGGCGACACCGTGCCACGCGAGCGCTCCCACGCTGGAGTCGCTGGGGCTCGACCAGGCTCCACGTGATCACCCGCTGCTCTATCCCGGTGCCTGGCCCGCGGGCTCCGCGCTGCTCCAGGGGGACCGGCTGCTCCCGCTCGACCGGTTGGTGCACGAGGACCGCGCACCCGTCCTCGCGATCGGCTCCAACGCCAGCCCCGGACAACTGCGGCACAAGATGGCCGAGTTCGGGATCGTCTCCCCGGTGCCGATGGTGAAGGCGCGGGTGACCGGGGTCGGCGTCGGGGTGTCCGCACATGTGAGCCGTATGGGATACGTCTCCGCGTCCCCCTTCCACGCCCCGGACTCCACAAGGGAGTTGTTCGTCATCTGGCTGGACGAGGAGCAGCTCGCGGTCGTCGACGCCAGCGAGGGCGTGCCGCTGAGGAACGGCAACTACGGCCGTGCCTGGCTGCCCGCGCCCGAGGTGCGGGTCGAGCTGGAGGACGGCGTGACGCTGCCCGGTGTGCACTCGTACGTCAACCGCCACGGCGTCCTGCACGACGGCACCGGCACCCCCCGCACCCACCCCGGCCAGCGGGACCTGCTCACCGAACTCCTCGTGGGATCACCCCGGTTGAGAGAGCTGTTCGGGGTCACGCCCGAGGAGTTCGTGGCCCGGGCCCGGGCCGACCGGAAGCGGTGCGAGGCCGGCACCCGGTTCTTCGCCGACGAGAAGCGCGTGACGGAGTCCGGCCTGGAGCGGTATCTCGGGGTTCAGCAGACCGGGAGTCCCGGCACCGGCTCGTCGTTGCCGCCGCCCCTGACGTAGACGGCGCTGACCCAGACACCGGTGTTGCCGCTGTCGTCGTCCGTCTTGGCCCACCACACGTTGGTCCACTCCCCCGACGTCTCGCGGCGCCCCAGGTTCGACTGGCAGAAGAAATAGTTGGTGCCCGCGTAGAGGACGCCGGCCTCGGCGCCGGAGGCCGTGTAGGACTTGGCGGTCTTCCAGACCGTGCAGTTGTACTTGCCGCCGCCGATGGCCGTGCAGGCCGGCGCGGGGGTGCTGGGGGCGCCGCCGGACGAGTCGCCGGAGCCGCCGCCCGAGTCGCCCTTCCCCGAGGTGCCACCGCCCGTGCTCGACGTGGCCGACGCGGAGGGGCTGCTCGTGGGTTCGGGACCGCCCTTGTCGCCGGAGGTCGCCTTCGCGCTCGGCGTCTTCCTCCCGCCCTCGTCCGCGGGCTTGGGGCTGCCGGTGCGGTCGGCGTCGGTACGGCCGGACGGGGTGGAGGAAGCCGGCGTGCTCGTACCGGACCCGATCGGCCGGGCGTCGGCGTCGGCGTCACCCGAGCCGTTCAGCAGCGCAGCGGTCGTGCCGGCCGTCGCGAGCACGACGGTGACGGCCACGGCGGCGAGCAGCGCCCGCCCTCTGCGGCGGGGCGAGTCCGAGGCGGCCACGGACGTGGTCGGGCGCTGCTCCTGGGAGACCTGCGACCCGAGTCCCTGCGCGGGCCGCACGGCCGGTCCCGGAGCACCGCCGTGCACGGATGGCGCGGCCGGTGCCGGAGCCCCGCCCTGAGCTACGGGAAGCCCGGCGCCCGGAGCATGACCGTGCCCAGCGGCCCCGGACCCCGGCGCGGCCGGAGGCACAACACCCTGCCCGGCCACCACCGTGGGATCGGCCGCCTGACCACCGGGCGCGGCCCCCGCCCCCTCCGCAGACTGCGACTCCGCTCCCGCAACCGCCCCCGCCGGTCCTCCCGTCCGAAAACCCGGCGGCAACGCCTGACCGCCCGGCTCCGTCCGCACCCGCGTCGCCTGCGCGTCCGGACCGCGCAGAGCCGTCGTCGCGCTGTCCGTCCCCGGTGTGTCCGCCACCGCCTGGAGCAGTGCGCGGGCCTCCTCGGCCCCCGGCCGCGCCTCGGGCCGCTTGTCGAGCAGGCGTTGCAGGACGGGTGCGAGGGGCCCGGCGCGCTGCGGCTCGGGCAGCGGCTCACCGACGATCGCGGTGAGCGTGGAGAACGTCGAGGTGCGGCGGAACGGCGCGGCTCCCTCGACGGCCGCGTAGAGCGTGGCACCGAGGGCCCACACGTCGGAGGGCGCACCCGGATCCGCGCCCTGGGCGCGCTCGGGCGCCATGTAGTCCAGGGAGCCGACGAGGTGGCCGGTGCGGGTGAGGCTGGTGGCGGCGCCGTCGCCCGGGTCCTCCATGGTGGCGATGCCGAAGTCGGTCAGCAGGACCCGGCCGGAGTGGTCGAGCAGGATGTTGCCGGGCTTGACGTCCCGGTGCAGGACGCCCACCCGGTGGGCAGCGGCGAGCGCGTCCATGACCTTGGCGCCGATGCCGGCCGCCTCCCGCGGGTCGAGCGGCCCGCGCTTGCGCAGCACCTGGTCGAGGGAGGGCCCCTCGACCAGCTCCATGACGATCAGCGGGCGTCCGTCGACCTCGCCCACGTCGTGCACCGCGACGACCCCGGGATGCCGGACCCGGGCCGCCGCGCGGGCCTCGCGCTGCATCCGCAGCCGCAAATCCGCGAGTTCGGGCCCGTCGGCGTCGTGGTAGGTGCGCAGTTCCTTGACCGCGACCTCGCGGCCGAGCACCTCGTCGACCGCCCGCCAGACCACGCCCATGCCGCCGCGGCCGAGCCGGCCCACGACCCGGTAACGCCCGGCCAGCAGCCGACCGACGTCGTCCTGGCCCTTTCCGTTGGTCTCCCCCGAAGACACCGCTGCCCCGTTCCTGTGACACGTCAATGCGTGCGGTACAGCCTACGGGGCAGGGGTGACAACACCAGTGCGAGGTTGCGACTGTGACAGGTCCGCGACGTGCGGCTACTGGGCGGAGGCCGTCAGGTCGCCGCGTCGCGGGGCCGCGTACCCCTCCAGGTCGGCCCGGGTCAGACCGGTCAGCCGGGCCACCTCCGCGATGTCGAGGGCACCGCAGTCCAGTCCGCGCAGCAGATAACCGCTGAGCGCCTTCGCGGTGGCGGGCTCGTCCATGACGTCACCGCCGACCCTGCCCGCGTACCGGGCGAGCCGCCCCGCGGCCTGTTCGAAGCCCTCGCGGTAGAAGGCGAACACGGCCGCGTACCGGGTCGGGATGTGGCCGGGGTGCATGTCCCAGCCCTGGTAGTAGGCGCGCCCCAGGGCCCGGCGGGTGAGGCCGTAGTGCAGCCGCCAGGCGTCGTGGACCTTGGCGGTGGGGCCGACGGGCAGCACATTGGTGGAGCCGTCCGAGACCCGTACGCCGGTGCCCGCGGCGGCGACCTGCATGACCGCCTTGGCGTGGTCGGCGGCGGGGTGGTCGCTGGCCTGGTGGGCCGCGGAGACGCCGAGGCAGGCGCTGTAGTCGAAGGTGCCGTAGTGCAGGCCGGTGGCGCGACCCTCGGCGGCCTGGATCATGCGGGCGACGGTGGCGGTGCCGTCGGTGGCGAGGATGGACTGGCTGGTCTCGATCTGGATCTCGAAGCCGAGCCGGCCGGCGTCCAGTCCGTGCGCCTTCTCGAAGGCCTCCAGGAGCCGGGTGAACGCGGTGACCTGCTCGGCGTAGGTCACCTTCGGCAGCGTCAGCACCAGCCCCTCGGGCAGTCCGCCGGCCGCCATCAGGCCGGTGAGGAAGACGTCGAGGGTCCGGATGCCGCGGTCCCGGACGGCCGCCTCCATGCACTTCATGCGGATGCCCATGTACGGCGCCGCTGTGCCGTTCTCGTACGCCTCGGCGATCAGGCGGGCCGCGCGGGCCGCCGTCTCGTCCTCCTCAGCGTCCGGGCGCGGGCCGTAGCCGTCCTCGAAGTCGACCCGCAGGTCCTCGATCGGCTCCTGCTCCAGCTTGGCGCGCACGCGCGTGTACACGGGCTCGGCGAGTTCGTCGGACAGCCCGAGGACGGCGGCGAAGGACGCGGCGTCCGGGGCGTGTTCGTCCAGGGCGGCGAGGGCCTTGTCGCCCCAGGAGCGGACGGTGTCGGCGGCGAAGACGTCACCGGGGACGTAGACGGTGTGCACGGGCTGACGGGTGCCGGGGTCTCCGGGGTAGCGGCGCTCCAGTTCGGCGTCGACCGGCGCGAGGGAGGCGCTGATCTCCTCGCTGACCGCGCCCGCGAGGCTCGTCGCCACCTGCTCCTGCTGGCCCTGACCCATCCCGTACCCTCCAGTTTTCCGCTCTACGGAATCAACAATCCGTAGAACGAAGTTATCCGTGAAGCTTCCCGACGGTCAACACCCCGTCCACAGCATGAGCCACCGCGTTCATCCGGGATGCCGAGAACCCCTACGCCGTCTACCGCACTCCGGTTCGAACAATCATCCTGGTCCGTCGGGAGGGAACTCACATGCCGGACACCCACAGAATGACGCGTCGTATGGGGCTCAGAACCGCCGTGGCCGCCGCCGTCACCGTGCCGCTGATGGGCACGCTGCCGGCCTCCGCCGCCAAACCGTCCAACCGCCGACTCGATCTCATGACGTTCAACCTGCGCTACGCCGGCACCACCGAACCCAACAGCTGGGCGACCCGCCGCCCGGTGATGCGCCGCCTGTTACGCCGGGAGGCCCCCACGCTGCTCGGCACCCAGGAAGGCCTCTACGGGCAACTGCTCGACATCCACGCCGACCTCGGGCCGCACTACGACTGGATCGGCACCGGCCGCGAGGGCGGCAGCCACGACGAGTCCACGGCGGTCTTCTACGACAACCGGCGGCTGGCCCCCGTCGAGCACGACACGCTCTGGCTCTCCGACACGCCGAGGGTGATCGGCTCCAACACCTGGGGCGGCGCGCTCCCGCGGATCGTCACCTGGGTCCGCTTCCGCGACCTGACCGCCGACGACCGTGAGTTCTACGTCCTCAACACCCACTTCGACCACGTGGGCCAGTACGCGCGCGAGCGGTCCGCACAGTTCCTCGGCGAGCGGATCGCGGAGTTCGACCGGTCCCTGCCGGTCGTCGTGACCGGTGACTTCAACGCCACCGCCCACGACAACCGGGCGTACGACATCCTGCTCGCCACCGGGCTGGTCGACACCTGGGACGCGGCGGCCGAACGCGGCAGGCAGTACGCCACCTTCCACGGCTACAAACCCCTGACCCCCGACGGCGACCGCATCGACTGGATCCTCACCACGCCCGGCATCACCGTCCACCGGGCCGCCATCAACACCTTCGCCCTGAACGGGCAGTTCCCCAGCGACCATCTGCCGGTGCAGGCGACCGTGACCCTGGGATGAGGCGAGGCC
>NZ_JBHUXV010000236.1:0-7759 GCF_042669125.1 Streptomyces sp. NPDC057253
GGGCCCGCCGATCTCTCGGCGGGCCCCGTCGGTTTCGGCCACTCCGGCAGTTACCGGATCTCGCCCAGCACTCCGAGGACCGCCTTCTCATCCGGCGCCCCGATGAGCCGCTCCCGGAACCCGGCATCCATCAGCTTCCGCGACAGCAGCGCCAGGATCCGCAGGTGCTCGTCGCCCGCGGCCGCCTCCGGCACGGCGATCATGAACACCAGCCTGGCCCTCGTGCCGTCCAGCGAACCCCACTCGATGCCCTCGACGGACCGCGCGAACCCGACGACGGGCGCGGTCACCGCATCCGTCTTGGCATGCGGAACAGCAATCTCCTCCCCAAGCCCGGTAGTCCCCTGCTCCTCCCGACGCAGGGCGGCGGCTACCAACTGCTCCACCTCCCCCACCTTGCCGGTCCGGGCGAGCAGCTCAGCCATCTCCCGGATGGCGGCCTCCTTGCCCCGAGCATCGAGAGCGACCTTCACGGTCTGCTCGGTGAGATAGCCGGAGAGGACTTGGTGGTGGGCGCCGGTTGTGGGGGAGTCGGCAGTTTCTGCACTTGGGGCGGCGGGGGAGCCGGCAGCGGCAGCTGCGGGACTTGCGGGGGAGACGCCGGCAGCAGCCTGGGCCTGGGCGCCGGGATGAGTCCCGTCCCCGGGACCAGTGGCAGCCGCGGCACCTGATCCGGTCTCGGCTCCCGCCCGGGGTTCCACGCCGACGCCCTCTCCGGTCTCGACACCGGTCCCGGGACGACCTTCAGCCTCTGCGCCGGCCCCCGCGCCCGCCGCCTCCGCGGTCCCGCCCGCCGTCCTCTCGACAGCCGACGTACCCGACGACGAAGCCACCACCCGCTGCGCCACCACGGCACCGGCGGCTCCGCCGGCTGTCGCCCCGGAACCCACCCCGACCAACGCGGGCTCCAGTGCCCCGACCGCACCCGGCCCGCTCGCCGGCGCCTCAGGCCCACGCCCGCGTCCCCGCTCACCGATGTCGATCAACGCGACCGTCGTCAGCGCGGTGGCCACCGAACCGATCACCACGGCCACGAAGAACATCGGCACCCCGCTCACCGCCCCCAGCACGGCCACGATCGGCCCACCGTGCGGCACCGCGTCCTCGACCCCGGCGACCCCCGCGATCGCACCGGCCACCGCCCCGCCGAGCATGTTGGCCGGGATGACCTGCGCGGGCCGTGCCGCCGCGAACGGGATCGCGCCCTCGGAGATGCCGAAGCAGCCCATGAACAGCGCGGCCAGCCCGGTCTCCCGCTCCTGCTCGGTGTACAGCCGCTTCCGTATCAGCGTGGCCAGACCCTGCCCCAGCGGCATGACCGGGATCGCCGCCGCGCACATGCCCATGACCGTCTGGTTGCCGGTCGCGATCAGCCCCGCGCCGAACAGGAAGGCCGTCTTGTTGACCGGCCCGCCCATGTCGAACGCGATCATGAGCCCCAGAATCGCGCCCAGCAGCACCGCGCTGGTGCCCGTCATCCCGCTGAGCCAGTCCGTCAGGTGCTCGAACACCCAGGAGATCGGCTTCCCGATGACGTAGATGAAGAACAAGCCCAACGCCGTGGTCGCCACGATCGGGATCACGATGATCGGCATGATCGGCTGCACGAACTTCGGGACCTTGACCTTCTTGATCCACAGCACCAGATACCCGGCCAGGAACCCGGTCACGATCGCCCCGATGAAACCGGCGCCCGCCTTCGAGTCGTACAGCGCGCCGGTGTTCGCTATCCAGCCGCCGATCATGCCGGGCACGAGCGCGGGGCGGTCCCCGATGGCGTAGGCGATGTAGCCGGACAGGATCGGCACCATCAGCGTGAAGCCGATGACACCGATGTTGTTGATGTCCATCCAGAAGGAGTCCTTCGGGATGACCAGCCCGCCGGACGGGTCGGTGTGCCCGCCGAGCGAGAGCGAGATCGCGATCAGCAGGCCGCCGACCACCACGAACGGGATCATGTAACTGACCCCGTTCATCAGCGCCTTGTACCCGACGCTCCGCTCCTTGCCACCGCCCGACGCGGCAGCGTCCCGCGCGGCACCGGCCCTGTGCACGGGCGCCGACCGCACCCGCTCGATCAGTCGCTCGGGGTGGTGGATTCCCTCCGCCACCCCCACGGTCAGCACCCGCTTGCCCACGAAACGGCTCAGGTCCACGTCCTTGTCCGCGGCGATGATGATGCCGTCCGCGGAGCTGACATCGTTGTCGTCGAGGACGTTTTCAGCCCCGATCGATCCCTGCGTCTCCACCTTCATGTCGAGGCCACGGCTCGCGGCGGCCTGCGCGAGCTTCTCCGCGGCCATGTACGTGTGAGCGATGCCGGTCGGGCACGCGGTCACCGCGAGCAGCTTGACCCGCTGCTCGTCGCTGTCGCCGCCCGTGGGGGGAGGCCCGGCTGGACTGGTCACGTCGATCTCCTCACGCCTTTGTCACGCGGAAACGCCGTCCCGAGCGCCCCGCAAGATCGATCAGCTGTGCCGATCGCTGTGCATCCTCCCGCACCTGCCCACGCCTCCCAAGGACAAAAGCCCCTCGATGACCTGCTCTGTTGCCACCCGGTCCGCACCGGCCCCAGAGCCCGCCCGCACCCCGCCGATGTTCCCGACATCACCTCGTGATCGGCTTGATGTATTCGGAGACGGACTGGGGTCGCCCCGCCGACCGGTGTAGCTTGGGACGGAGCCAGACGTCGCTGCTGATGGCGGTCGGGCGGTCCCACCGCGGACCGACCGAGGGAGAGAGGGCCTCCGACGGACTGCGCTGCGCGCACCGGGCATGCCTGTGTCCTCTTCGGGCACCCCTGTGTCCGCCGCCGCGCAGACCAGCCGTACCCACCCTCGACCCAATCCCGAGGAGCAGCTCGCAATGACGACTGTCGAAAACCGACAGGACTTCAAGGTCGCCGACCTCTCCCTGGCCGAGTTCGGCCGCAAGGAGATCACCCTCGCCGAGCACGAGATGCCCGGCCTGATGGCGATCCGCAAGGAGTACGCCGAGGCGCAGCCCCTTGCCGGTGCCCGCGTCACCGGCTCCCTGCACATGACCGTGCAGACCGCCGTCCTCATCGAGACCCTGGTCGCCCTGGGCGCCGAGGTCCGCTGGGCGTCCTGCAACATCTTCTCCACCCAGGACCACGCGGCCGCCGCCATCGCCGTCGGCCCGAACGGCACCGTGGACAACCCCCAGGGCGTCCCGGTCTTCGCCTGGAAGGGCGAGACCCTGGAGGAGTACTGGTGGTGCACGGAGCAGGCGCTGACCTGGCCGAACACCCCCACCGGCGGCCCGAACATGATCCTGGACGACGGCGGTGACGCCACCCTCCTCGTCCACAAGGGCGTCGAGTACGAGAAGGCCGGCGAGGTCCCCTCGGTCGACACCGCCGAGAACGAGGAGCACCGGGTCATCCTGGAACTCCTGAACCGCACCATCAGCAACGGCTCCCAGAAGTGGACCCAGCTCGCCTCGGAGATCCGCGGCGTGACCGAGGAGACCACGACGGGCGTCCACCGCCTGTACGAGATGCAGCGCGACGGCGTCCTCCTGTTCCCGGCGATCAACGTGAACGACGCCGTCACCAAGTCGAAGTTCGACAACAAGTACGGCTGCCGCCACTCCCTGATCGACGGCATCAACCGCGCCACCGACGTCCTCATCGGCGGCAAGACCGCGGTCGTCTGCGGCTACGGCGACGTGGGCAAGGGCTGCGCGGAGTCCCTGCGCGGTCAGGGCGCCCGCGTCATCGTGACCGAGATCGACCCGATCTGCGCGCTCCAGGCGGCGATGGACGGCTACCAGGTCACGACGCTGGACGAGGTCATCGACAAGGCCGACATCTTCGTCACCACGACCGGCAACAAGGACATCATCATGGCCTCGGACATGGCCAAGATGAAGCACCAGGCGATCGTCGGCAACATCGGCCACTTCGACAACGAGATCGACATGGCCGGCCTCGCCAAGATCCCCGGCATCGTCAAGGACGAGGTCAAGCCGCAGGTCCACACCTGGAAGTTCCCCGACGGCAAGGTGATCATCGTCCTGTCCGAGGGCCGCCTGCTGAACCTGGGCAACGCCACCGGCCACCCGTCCTTCGTGATGTCCAACTCGTTCGCGGACCAGACCCTGGCCCAGATCGAGCTGTTCACCAAGCAGTCCGAGTACCCGACCGACGTCTACGTGCTGCCCAAGCACCTCGACGAGAAGGTCGCCCGCCTCCACCTGGACGCGCTCGGTGTGAAGCTCACCCAGCTGCGCCCGGAGCAGGCGGCGTACATCGGTGTCGAGGTCGACGGCCCGTACAAGTCGGACCACTACCGCTACTGAGCCGCAGGGCACAGCAGCGGTTCACGGCACAGCAGTAGTTCCTCAGAGGCAGGCCCCCGCACCCCCGTGTCGGGGGCCTGCCCCTTTGGCCCAGTGACCCGCCCTCGGCCCAGCCTTTCCGCCGCGCGACCGTCAGCCCGGACAGGCCGCACACCCCGGACAACCCGTCAGAACCCAGGACCCCCATGCCCCGCGGCCGCTATTCGCTCCACGATCCGCACGATCACACCCCCCTCGCAGAAGAACACTTCCAGTGCGCCCCCGGTCCGTCCGGCTGGCGCTACGTCTCTCAACTGACCACCCCCGAGGGCGGTCACAGCGGCTCGGTCGACCTCACCCTCGACGAACTCGGCCGCCCCATCCGCCTCGAACTCCACGCCGCGAGCTGGCAGGTGCGCGGTGCCGCGCTCGACGGTGTCACCTGGGTCCGCACGGACCCCACCGGCACCCACGCCACGGAAGGCAACGTCGCCGCCCACGCCTTCACCGGCACATCCCCCGCATTCCTCGTCGCCACCACCCGTCTCCTGCGCCTCACCCCCTCCGCCTCAGCAACTCGCGTACGCCTCGTGGCCTTCACGGACCCCGTCCTCGCCCCGCGCACCGTGGACCAGTCCTGGACCTTGCTGAAAAGAGAAGCACACGCCACTGACAACGGCCCGCTGACCGTGGAGGAATACCAGGTCACAGCCCTGGACACCGGCGAACAGCACACCGTGCACATCGCCGGGGACGTGGTCCTCGCGGCCCCCGGGATCGAGCTGGAAGACCTCGAATCCCCGCCGTCCGCGTTCCCCGAACCACCGCTCAACTGAACCGGCTTCCACCACGAGCGGTCACGAACGGCCGGGCTTCACGCCGGCGGCACGAACCCGGACGCGGGCCTGCCCTCCGGCGGCACGGCGGGCCGGGATGCCTCGGACGTCCCCCCGTCCGCAGGGACGCCGGGACGTCCCAGGTCAGGAGCCGCCTCGGCGCCGTACGAGAAGGGCGGCTGAGGAGCGGACGCAGGAGTGGGCTGCCCACCCGGATACGGGTAGCCACCCGGCGCCCCGGCCGCAGGGCCGTAACCCGGGCCGTACGCCGCTACAGGCGACGGTGCCGACGCATGGGACGGCGCCCCCTCCGGCGTACCACCGCCGAAGGCCCGCCGAACCTCACGCGCCTGCCGCTCCTGCACCACCGCCGCCAGATACGCGCCCGGCGGCACACCCTGCGGCGCCGGAGCCCCGGTCCGTGCCGCGAGATCGGACGCGAGCCGCTCCGCCATGGCCCAGCCGACCTGCTGATCCAGCTGGTGCATCCGCGTCAGGTACTGCCGGATGGCAAGCCACAGACCGTCGGGAACCGCCGACAGATCGAGTTCCGCGAACCGCCCGGCCAGCCAGGGCGGAGGCGGCGGCACGAAACCACTGGGCGCGACAGGAATCCGCTCCCGTACGACCAACGTCCCCGCGAACACGTCACCGAGCCGTCGTCCACGGGCCGAAACGAGCGAGGCGATACAGGCGACGACCCCGAACGTCATCACGATCTCGACGACCCCGATCGCGCCCCGCACGAGAGCATGCCGGAACCGGATCGGCCCACCGTCGTCCCGCACCACACGAAGCCCCACGGCGAGTTTCCCCAGGGACCGCCCATGGCTCAGCGTCTCGACCGCGATCGGCGCACCCACCAGCACGAGCAGAAACGTGGCGATCGAGATCGCGACCTGTGCCGCGTCGTCGAGAGAAGCGGAAGCGGCCACCAGCGCGATGGTCACGGCGATGTAGACGACCATGGCCACGACCAGATCGATCAGCACGGCCAACGCCCTGCTGGGCAGCCTCGCAGGGCGCAGCTCCAGCGCCACCGCCTCGCCCGTCACCAGCTCACTCACGCCCGCCGCCCTTCCCCTGACCTGCCTCTTGGACGGCCAGTCTGCCAAGCTGAGGGCGCATCGCGCCCCAGTACGACAAGCTGACTCTCACGACGGCCACCGACGATCAGCCGAGGAGCAGGCAAACCGATGGACCTCGACGTCTTCGTCACCGCCCACCGAGCCGAGTGGGACCGCCTCGACGCCCTGCTCCGGCGCCAGCGCCGCCTCAACGGCGCCGAGGCGGACGAACTCGTCGCCCTCTATCAGCGCACCGCCACCCATCTCTCCCTGATCCAGTCCAGCGCCCCCGACCCCCAGCTCACCGGTCGCCTCAGCCAACTCGTGGCACGCGCGCGTAGTGCCGTCACAGGCACACGCCGCGCTTCTTGGCGCGATGTCACCCGCTTCCTCGCGTACGGCTTCCCCGCCGCCGTCTACCGCTCGCGGCGCTGGTGGGTGCCCACCGCACTTCTGTCCACCGCCATCGCGGGCCTCCTGGGCTGGTGGATCGGCACCCACCCCGAGGTCCAGTCCTCCATAGCGGCCCCCACCGAACTGCGCGAGCTCACCCGTCCCGGCGGCCAGTACGAGACGTATTACTCCAGCCACCCCGCGGCCTCCTTCGCCGCCCAGGTGTGGACGAACAACGCCCAGGCCGCCGCGATGTGCCTGGTTCTCGGAGTCTTCCTGGGCCTTCCGGTCCTGTGGATCCTCTTCCAGAACATGCTCAACCTCGGCGTCGGCGTCGGCCTGATGTCCTCGGCCGGCCGCCTCGACACCTTCCTGGGCCTCGTACTCCCGCACGGCCTCCTCGAACTCACCGCGGTCTTCGTCGCCGCCGGCACGGGACTGCGGCTCGGTTGGACCCTGATAGACCCGGGTCCCCGTTCCAGGCGCACCGCACTGGCCGAGGAGGGCCGAGCCGCCGTGGGCATGGCGATAGGCCTCGCCCTCGTCCTCTTCGTCTCCGGTGCCATCGAGGGCTTCGTGACTCCCTCAGGCCTGCCCACTTGGGCCCGCATCGCCATCGGAGTCGTCGCCGAGCTGGCCTTCCTCGCCTACGTCTTCGTCCTGGGCGGACGGGCCGCGCGTGCCGGCGACACGGGCGACGTCGACGCGGCCGAGCGCAGCGCCGTTGTCCCCACGGCCGCCTGATGTGCAGGCGACCGTATTGAGCTGCTACTGTCTCCTTCGCCCCACAGGAGCCGTTGACACGGACGATGCGGGGAGGTAGATTCGAACAGTTGCCTGGAGCTGGGTTCATCTCGCTCGGCAGCGGTGAGTGTCTGTCTGCTTCTGAGAATCTTGATTTCGCAGGAGCCCTTCCCGATAAATCGGAAACAGATGGTCGGTCAGTCCGGCCCGAAACTTCTGATAATGTTGGGAGCGCCGGAAAGGGAAACGCGGAAGCGGGAACCTGGAAAGCACCGAGGAAATCGGAACCGGAAACGGTCTGATAGAGTCGGAAACGCAAGATCGAAGGGAAAAGCCCGGAGGAAAGCCCGAGAGGGTGAGTACAAAGGAAGCGTCCGTTCCTTGAGAACTCAACAGCGTGCCAAAAATCAACGCCAG
>NZ_JBHUXV010000237.1:0-7691 GCF_042669125.1 Streptomyces sp. NPDC057253
GGTTCCGGGGCCCTGCCCTTTGTGCTGTACGGCTAGCCGTTGCCGCCTCCGAAGAAGCCGCCGTTGTTGCCGCCGTTGTTGCCGTTTCCGACGCTCACCGTGGCCAGGGTGATCTGGGTGGCGCCGGGGTCGTTGACCTCGGTGCCACCGCCCGGGTTCTGCTGGGCCACCAGGGCGTTGTCGCTCTGGTCGCTGCCGTTGGCGAACTGGATGTTGTTGAAGCCGGCGTTGTTGAGGATCTGCTTGGCCTGGCCGACCGTCTGTCCGACGACGTTGGGGACCTCGGTCTTGTCCGCCGCCTTGCCGATCTGGATGTTGACCGACGAGTTCTTCTCGACCTGGGTGCCGGCCTGCGGTGAGGTCGCGATCACCTTGCCGATCTGGTTGGTGTCCTCGGTCTCCACCTCGGTGCAGTTGCCGACGAGGTCGTTGGCCTGCATCTGGGCCTTGGCGTCGTCACAGGACTGGCCGATGACGTCCGGGACCGTGGACTTCTCCTGGGCCTTGGCGATGGTGAGGGTGATGGTGGAGCCCTTCTCCACCTCCTCGCCCAGTTTCGGATCCTGATCGAGGACGGTGCCCGCCTCCTCGGCCGACTCCTTCTGCTTGGTCTTGACGACGAACTGGTACTTGTCGTCCTCGAGTGTCTTCGTGGCTTCGTCGACGTCCTGGCCCAGGACGCTGGGGACGGCCACCTTGGGCGCCCCGGTGGACACCACGATGCTGACGGCGGAGTTCTTGTCGACCTTGGTGCCCTGGGTCGGGTTCTGCTCGCAGATGTTGCCCTTGGCCGTGTTCTCACAGGCCTTCTGGGTGACCTCACCGAGTTTCAGATCGACGTTGGTCAGCTGTTGCTCTGCCGCCTGCTGCGACTGGTTGACGAGATTCGGCACGGCCACCTGGTCGTTGCCCGCACCGCCGCCGCTGAAGATCCACTTGCCGATCAGGATCGCGCCGACGAGCACCAGGATGCCCGCCACCACCAGCAGGATCGTCGAGGTGTTCGACTTCTTCTGGCGGCGCCGGTCGGGGCGGTCGTCGTAGCCGTAGCCGCCGTCGTCCGGGTTCATCGGCGGCAGCATGGTGGTGGCGCCCGCGTCGGAGCGCAGGGCCGTCGTCGGCTGGTCGTCGGGGTAACCGCCGTAGCCCACCGAGCCCATGGCCGCGGTGGCCGCGACCGGCTGGCCGTCGAGGCAGGCCTCGATGTCGACGCGCATCTCGTCGGCCGACTGGTAGCGGTAGTTGGGGTCCTTGACCAGGGCCCGCAGCACGATCGCGTCCATCTCGGGCGTGATCTCGGGGTCGAAGACCGACGGCGGCTGGGCCTCCTCGCGTACGTGCTGGTACGCGACGGCCACCGGGGAGTCGCCCACGAAGGGCGGCCGGACCGTCAGCAGCTCGTACAGGAGACAGCCGGTGGAGTAGAGGTCCGACCGCGCGTCGACCTGCTCGCCCTTGGCCTGCTCCGGAGAGAGGTACTGGGCGGTGCCGATCACCGCGGACGTCTGGGTCATCGTCATGCCGGAGTCGCCCATGGCGCGGGCGATGCCGAAGTCCATGACCTTGACCTGGCCGTTGCGGGTGAGCATGACGTTGGCCGGCTTGATGTCCCGGTGCACGATCCCGCTGCGGTGGGAGTACTCCAGCGCCTGGAGGATCCCGATGGTCATCTCCAGGGAGCGCTCCGGCAGCAGCTTGCGGCCGGAGTGGAGCAGCTCACGGAGCGTGGAGCCGTCGACGTACTCCATGACGATGTACGGGATCGAGACCCCGTCGATGTAGTCCTCGCCCGTGTCGTAGACCGCCACGATCGCGGGATGGTTGAGCGAGGCGGCCGACTGGGCCTCCCGGCGGAACCGGGCCTGGAAGGACGGGTCGCGCGCGAGGTCCGCGCGCAGCGTCTTCACCGCCACCGTGCGGCCGAGGCGCGTGTCCATGGCGAGGTAGACCTCCGCCATGCCACCACGGCCGAGCACCTGGCCCAGCTCGTACCGGCCGCCGAGGCGACGCGGCTCTTCCATAGCTTCCTACCAGCCCTCTCCGTCGGTCCCGACCGGCACGTGTGTGCGGTCGGAGGCTGCACTCCGGGCCTACCGTACCCGGCTTGCTTTGTGTGACCTGGCCAAGTGCGTCACCCGATACAGGACCGGTATCGCAACGTGCACCGATGTGAAGGGGACGTGAGCGGGGTCACTTCTTGGAGTCGATGACCGCCTCCATCACGCTCTTGGCGATGGGCGCCGCGAGACCACTGCCGGAGATGTTCTCGCGGACCGCGTTGTCGTCCTGGACCACCACGGCGACCGCGACCGGGGCGCTGTCGCCGACCTTGGCGTACGAGATGAACCAGGCGTACGGGTTCTTGCTGTTGTTCTCGCCGTGCTGGGCGGTACCCGTCTTGCCGCCGACGGTGACGCCCTGGATCTGGGCCGTCTTGCCGGTGCCGTCCTTGACGACCGTCTCCATCATCGACTGGAGGATCTGCGCGTTCTGGGCCGACAGCGGCTCGCTCATCTTCTCCGGCTCGGTCTTCTCGAGGGTGTCGAGGTTCGGGGCCTGGAGGGAGTCGACCATGTACGGCTTCATCAGGGTGCCGTTGTTGGCGACCGCCGAGGCGACCATGGCCATCTGGAGCGGGGTCGCGGCGGTGTTGAACTGGCCGATCGAGGACAGCGCGGTCTCCGAGGGGTTCATGTCCTTGGAGAAGACCGAGGCGCTGGAGCGCACCGGCACGAACTGCTGCTCGTCGAAGCCGAACTTCTTGGCCTCCTCGAGCATCTTGTCGTTGCCGAGGTCGGAGCCGATCTTGCCGAAGACGGTGTTGCAGGAGTACTGGAGGGCGACCCGCATGGTGGCGTTCTCGCAGGGGATGTTGCCCTCGTTCTTCAGCTGGGTCGTGGTGCCCGGCATGGTCCACGGCAGCGGCGACTTGGTCTTCTCGTCCGCCTCCGTGTACAGGCCGTTCTCCAGGGCGGCCGCCGCGGTGATGACCTTGAAGGTGGAGCCGGGCGGGTAGACCTCGCGCAGTGCCCGGTTGAGCGCCGGGTCGTCGGGGTTGTTCTTCTTGTCGATCTTCTTCCAGGCCTCGGCGTCGGCGTCGCTGCCGCCGGCGATCGTGGAGGGGTCGTACGACGGGTAGGAGGCGAGCGCCAGGATCTTGCCGGTGGACGGCTCGATGGCGGCGACCGCGCCCTTGCCGCCCTGCTTCTTCAGACCCTCGTAGGCGGCCTTCTGGGCGGCGGCGTTGAGGGTGGTGACGACATTGCCGCCCTCCTTCGGCTTGCCGGTGAGCATGTCGAGGGTGTTGCGGAAGAAGAGCCGGTCGTCGTTGCCGGTGAGGATGCCGTCCTCGATGGACTCCAGCTGGGTGGCGCCGAAGGACTGCGAGACGAAGCCGGTGACCGGCGCCCACATCGCGCCGTCCTTGTAGGTGCGCTTGAACTTGAAGTCGCCCGAGGTGGTCTCCGCGTGCCCGGTGATGGACTTGCCGTCGACGATGATGTCGCCGCGGGGGGTCGCGTACCGGGCGATCAGCACACGGCGGTTGTCGGGGTCCTCGCGGAGGCTGTCGGCCTTGACGTACTGGAGCCAGTTGTCGCGGATGAGCAGGGCGAGGACCAGCAGGCCGCAGAAGATCGCGATCCGGCGCAGGGGCTTGTTCATGACGGGCGGACCACCTGGGTCATCTCGGCGTCGGGGCTGGGGGCGGGGGCGGGCGCCGGGCGGCGTGCGGTGTCGCTGATCCTGATCAGGATGCCGATCAGGGCCCAGTTGGCGATGACGGAGGAACCGCCGTACGCCAGGAAGGGCATCGTCATACCGGTCAGCGGGATCAGGCCCATCACACCGCCGGCCACCACGAAGACCTGGAGCGCGAAGGCGCCGGACAGGCCGATGGCGAGGAGCTTGCCGAAGGGGTCGCGGGCGGCGAGGGCGGTGCGGACGCCGCGCTCCACGATCAGGCCGTAGATCAGCAGGATCGCCATCAGGCCGGCCAGGCCCAGCTCCTCGCCGAAGGTGGCGAGGATGAAGTCGGAGTTGGCGGCGAAGCGGATCAGCTCGGAGTGACCCTGGCCCCAGCCGGTGCCGAGGGTGCCGCCGGAGCCGAAGGCCCACAGGGCCTGCATGGCCTGCTCGGAGTGGACCAGGCCGTCGCCGTTCGGGTTGCGGCTGAGGGTGTACTCGCGCATCGGGTTGAGCCAGGCCTGGACGCGGGTCTGCACGTGCGGCTCGAAGCTGGCCACGCCGACCGCGCCCGCCGCCGACATCAGCAGACCGAAGACGATCCAGCTGGTCCGCTCGGTGGCGACGTACAGCATGATGATGAACATTCCGAAGAACAGCAGCGAGGTACCGAGGTCGGTCTCGAAGACCAGGATGAGGATCGAGATCATCCAGACGACGATGATCGGACCGAGGTCCCGGCCGCGCGGCAGGTACAGGCCCATGAAGCGGCGGCTGGCGAGCGCGAGCGCGTCCCGCTTGACCATGAGGTAGCCGGCGAAGAAGACCGCGAGGACGATCTTGGCGAACTCGCCGGGCTGGATGGTGAAGCTTCCGACCTTGATCCAGATCTTGGCGCCGTAGGTGATGTCGGCGCCCAGGCCCGGTACCAGCGGCAGCAGGAGCAGGACCAGCGCGCCGGCCATGGAGATGTAGGTGTAGCGCTGGAGGACCCGGTGGTCCTTGAGGAAGATCAGCACGACGGCGAACAGGGCGATGCCCATCGCGGTGTAGATCAGCTGGTTGGTGGCCTTGCCGCCGGCCACGCCGATCTGCTGGAGCAGCTTGGACTGGTCCAGCCGCCAGATCGCCACGAGGCCCAGGCCGTTGAGCAGGGTCGCCAGCGGCAGCATCAGCGGGTCCGCGTACGGCGCGAACTTCCGTACGACGAGGTGGGCGACGCCGGCCAGCAGGCCGAGGCCCAGGCCGTAGCTCAGCAGCCCGGCCGGGACCTTGTCGTCGATGGCCAGGCCCACGTTGGCGTACGCGAAGACCGGGATGAGCACGGCGAACACCAGCAGGGCCAGCTCGGTGTTGCGGCGGCTGGGTGCGCCGATCGCGCCGATCGTGGACGTGTGGTGCGTCGACGTGTTCGTGGCTGAAGTACCGCTCATCGTGTAACAGGGCCTCTCACGGCTTGCCTACTGCGTACCGCAGTTCCCGACGACCTGCTTCTCCTCGTCCGAGAGGGTGGGGCCGGGGGTGGGAGTGGGCGCGGTCGGGGTTGCGGAAGCGTTCGGGGACGGGGAGGACGTGACCGTAGGGGTCGGTGTGGCCTTGGACGCGAGGGAGGACTGGGTGGTTCCCGTGGTGCCGCCGGCCTCGCCCTGGCCCGTCTTGGAGTTCTTCCCGCTCTCCGTGGCCTCGGCCGCGGCCTCCTTCTTGCACGCGGAGGCCTGGACGCCGAGTTCGTCGATCTTCTTCTGGGCGGTCTTCAGGTCGCCCTCGGCGATGGTGCCCTCGACCGACTTCTGCTGGTACGGCGGCAGGTACTTGAGTTCGATCTCGGGGTGGTCCTTGGACACCTTCGAGAGCGACACCCACGCCAGGTCCTGGCTGATGCCCCGGTACAGCGCCACGTGCTCGCCGTTGACGCCGACGTAGTACTGGGTCTGGGTCCAGCGCCAGCCGCCGTACAGGCCGCCGCCGATGACGGCCAGCGCGAGGACCGTGTAGAAGGATCTCTTCAGCCACCGGCCGCCCTTGCGGGGCTTGACGAAGTCGTCGTCGGTGTAGTCGCCGAAGCTGCCCGCCGGGACGTAGCCGGTGGTGTCGCCGGAGCCGGCCTGGCCGTACTCGCCGCCGCCCTGTCCGGGCACCTGGCGGCCGAGGCCGGAGGCGCGGCCGGCGGGGGTCTGCATGATGCCGTTGTCGTGCAGGTGGTTCTGGTTCTCGGCGACCGCGCCGACCACGACGGGCTGGTCGGAGAGCTGTCCGGCGAGGGTGTCGCCGGTGTCGAGGTCGAGGACGTCGGCGACGATGACGGTGATGTTGTCGGGGCCGCCGCCGCGCAGCGCGAGCTCGATGAGCTGCTGCACGGTCTCCTGGGGGCCCTGGTAGCTGGCGAGGGTGTCCTCGAGGGTCTGGTGAGAGACCACGCCGGACAGTCCGTCGGAGCAGATCAGATAGCGGTCGCTGGCCCGCACCTCGCGGATGGACAGGTCGGGCTCGACATGCTCGCCGCTGCCCAACGCCCGCATCAGCAGGGAGCGTTGGGGGTGGGTGGTGGCCTCTTCCTCGGTGATGCGGCCCTCGTCGACCAGACGCTGCACCCAGGTGTGGTCCTGGGTGATCTGGGTGAGGACGCCGTCGCGCAGCAGATAGGCGCGGGAGTCGCCGACGTGCACGAGGCCGAGGCGCTGGCCGGTCCACAGCAGGGCGGTGAGCGTGGTGCCCATGCCCTCCAGCTGGGGGTCCTCCTCGACCATGGAGCGCAGCTGGTCGTTGGCGCGCTGGACGGCGTGGCCGAGCGAGGTGAGGACGTCGGAGCCGGGCACGTCGTCGTCGAGGGCGACGATGGTGGAGATGGCCTCGGAGGAGGCGACCTCACCGGCGGCGGCGCCGCCCATGCCGTCGGCGATCGCGAGCAGGCGGGGCCCGGCGTATCCGGAGTCCTCGTTGCCCTCCCGGATCATGCCTTTGTGCGATCCGGCGGCGAAGCGCAGTGACAGACTCATGCGCACCTCGCCCGTCGGCTCCGGATACATCCGCACGGTGCCCACCCTCCGGTCGGGAGCGCGCCGGGGCCCGGGGTGGGGGCCCACGCCGCGTGCTCGCTCCGCTCGCGCCTATTCATGATGTAGCACTACTTCCGCAGCTCGATGACGGTCTTGCCGATACGGATCGGCGCGCCCAGCGGAATCGGTGTGGGAGTCGTCAGCCGGCTCCGGTCGAGGTATGTGCCGTTGGTCGAGCCCAGGTCCTCGACGATCCAGTTGCCGTCGCGGTCCGGGTAGATCCTGGCATGCCGGCTGGAGGCGTAGTCGTCGTCCAGCACGATGGTGCTGTCGTGCGCCCGGCCCAGCGTGATGGTCTGGCCCTGGAGCGCGACGGTGGTGCCGGTGAGGGTGCCCTCGGACACGACGAGCTTGGTGGGGGCGTTACGGCGCTGGCGGCCCCCGGAGGCCGGCTGCTGGCGCTGCTGCGGAGGCGCCTGCCGCTGAGCCTGCTGGGCGCGGCCGGCCTCCCGGCGCGCGCCGCGCTGGGTGACGCGCGTACCGAACAGGTCGCTGCGGATGACCTGCACGGCCACGATCACGAACAGCCACAGTACGGCCAGGAAACCCAGCCGCATGACCGTGAGGGTCAGCTCTGACATTGCCCCCGCTTCACCCTTCGGCTTGCCGGTAAATGATGGTGGTGCTGCCCACGACGATCCGCGAGCCGTCGCGGAGCGTAGCGCGGGTGGTGTGCTGCCCGTCCACCACGATGCCGTTGGTGGACCCGAGATCCTGGATCGTCGAGGGCGTTCCGGTCCGGATCTCACAGTGCCGGCGCGAGACGCCGGGGTCGTCGATCCGCACGTCGGCTTCGGTGCTGCGGCCCAGCACCAGCGTGGCGCGGGAGATCTGATGGCGGGTGCCGTTGATCTCGATCCAGTGGCGGGTGCGGGAGCCCGGCGCGGGCGCGCCGACCGGGCCGCCGGCGCCGGGGCGCTGTGCCTGGGCGGCCGGCGGGTAGCCGTACCC
>NZ_JBHUXV010000238.1:0-7561 GCF_042669125.1 Streptomyces sp. NPDC057253
CCCGTGAGCGGGTCCTGCCCACCGGACGCAGACCTGGTGTGCATCAGAACATGGTGTTGTCGTTCTGGGAGGTGGCCGGTACGTCCTGGAAGTCGTCCCAGTGCTCGATGATCTTCCCGTCGCGCACCCGGAAGATCTCGGCGACGGCCTGGCCGAGCGCTCCGGGCGTGTCGACGAGGTGCGCGTGCACCGCCACCAGGTCGCCCTCGGCGACGATCCGCTTCAGGTCGAACGTCAGCTCCGGGAACTGCTTGAAGTGGTCGGCGTAGACGGCCTTGGTGGCCTTCGCGCCGTCGGGGAGGTTGGGGTTGTGCTGGATGACGTTGGGAGCCAGCAGGTCGTCGAGGACGGACAGGTCCTGGCGTGCCAGCCGGTTGACGTACTCAAGGACGACCCGCTTGCTGCGGGCCGTCAGCCGCTGCGGGCCCGGCTGGTCGGTGCGCGGGCTGCTGAGCGTGGCGAACATGTCGTGGCCGCCGACCGACGGGGTCGAGGGCACGTCCTGGATGATGTCCCAGTGCTCCGCGATCTTCCCGTGTGCGAACCGCACGATGTCGATGACGTTCCGGCCGGGGGTCCCGGGCACGAAGACCTGGTGGGTGTGCATCACCACGAGGTCGCCCTCGGACAGCACCCTGACGATGTTGAACTTCTCGTCGGGGAACTGCTGGTGCACGGCGGTGGCGATGGCCTTGAGCACTTCGGGACCGTCCGCGGCCAGCGGGTTGTGCTGGATGTAGGTGGGGCTGACGAACTCGTCCACCAGGGAGGTGTCGCCGTCCTGCCACAGCGCTTTCTGCAGACGGACCGAGACCCGCTTCTGGTACTCGAGGTCGGCGCAGTCGCCCTGTCCGCCACCGGTGCGGGGGAGTGCGCCGCCGGGCCGCGCGGCGGCGGGCAGGGCGCCGACGCCCACGAAGGCGGCTGCCGCGAGTGCGGTGGTGACGGCTCTGCGGCGGGTGATCGGGGTTCTCGGCACGGGTGTGCCCTCCTGGGATGCGATGGGTGGGAGGTGTGTGCTGGTATTCAGTGGGCGTGCTCGGCGCACAGGCAGCCGACGCCCTTCTCGATCCACTCCTGGCCGATCCACTCCGGATGACGGTCGAGCATCAGCGCGGTGACCTCCGCCACGATCGTCTCCTCGCTCACCGCGGAGTCCCGGCGCCGCCAGGTCTCGTCGCGCAGCAGCCGGAGGTAGTCCCGGACGTCGGCGAGCAACTGGGGGCCGCCGACGGCGCCGTGGCCGGGTACGACCACCTCGGGCTGTTCGGCGAGGAGCTTCTCCATCACGGTGATCCAGCGGGTGCCGGACACGTCGGTGTCGTACGGCGGGAACCAGGGGAAGATCGAGAACTGCCCGGCCTCGACCAGGTCGCCCGTGAACATCACGCCCGCGTCCGGAACCGTGATCACCTGGTCGCCCAGGGTGTGGGCCCGGCCGGTGGCGCGCAGCTGCACCACGCGGCTGCCGAGGTCGAGGACATGGGTGTGGTCGTAGACGACGTCCGGGGAGACCAGTTCGACGCCCTCCAGCTGTTCGGCGATGGGCCCGCCGAACCCGCGGAACATGTCCAGGTAGCCGGCCCCCTTCGTGGACAGGTCCTTGGCCTGCGCCCGGTTCACCAGGTACTCCGCCTCGCCGGCGAAGGCCTGGGCGCCGAAGGCGTGTTCGGGGTGGAAGTGGGTGGTCGTCAGGTAGATCCTGCGTCCACGGGCGTACTCCGTCGCGAACCGGAGCAGGGCCTCCCCGTTGCGCGGGCCCATGCCCGTCTCGACGACGAGTACGGAGTGCGTTCCCCCGATGACGCCCATGTTGGCCGCCAGCTCGCCCGGCAGCTGAGGAATCAGCAGGAGGTCGCGGGCGAGCTCCCGGGGGCGAATGACGTGCGCAGAGGGCTCGGGTGCCGGGTGTTGGGCCATGAAACGGCTCCTTCGTCGTCCTTGGCTGCTGGGCGCGACACCGCCGCGCCACGGCCCGGCGGATGGTCTGCTGTCCACCTCACCGTGTCCTGATCGGGGTGTCCAACACCCATTGCGCAACCCCCATGCCGTGCCGGTATCGTTGCTGGTGATGGACCTACGCTCCCTGCGCTACTTCGTCGCCGTCGCCGAGGAACGCCACTTCGGGCGCGCCGCGCTGCGCCTGCACATGACCCAGCCACCGCTGAGCCGGGCGGTCAAGCAGCTGGAGGCCGACCTCGGTGCCGTCCTGCTGCACCGGTCGGCCACCGGGGTCTCCCTCACCGCCGCGGGCAGCGCCCTCTACGACGAGGCCCGGACACTTCTCGACCAGGCCGAGCACGTTCGGGCCCGGGTCGCGGCGATGTCCGGTACCGCCGCCCTGACCATCGGCACTCTCGCCGACAGCGCGGACGAGGCCGGGGCCGGTCTCGTCGAGGCGTTCAGGAAGCTGCACCCGGATGTCGACGTGCGGGTCCGCGAGGCGGACCTCACCGATCCCACCACGGGTCTGCACGGCGGTCTGGTCGACGTGGCCCTCACCAGATGGCCGTTCGACGACACGGGCATCACTGTCCGGGTACTGCGTTCCGACCCCGTCGGCGCGGTACTGCGCACCGACGACCTGCTGGCCGGGCGGGACAGCCTGGCCGTCGCCGACCTCGCCGGGCGGCGGTGGTTCCGGCTTCCCGAGGACAGCGACCCGGTCTGGCGCGCGTACTGGAGTGCCGCCAGCGGAGAGCTGCGGGAGGGACCCGTGGTGCGCACGGTCCACGAGTGCGTCCAGGCGGTCCTGTGGAACGGCACGGTCGGGCTGATGCCGCTCGGGCACGTGTTGCCCGCCGGGCTGGTCTGCGTTCCCGTCACCGACATGCCCGAGAGCCGACTGGTCGTGGCGTGGAGCAGTACCAACGCCGACCCGCTGATCCGTTCGTTCACCGACATCGCGGCCAGGTTCTACGGCTCGGTGACGACCGCCGACTGAGGCCGGACACGGGTCCGCCCCCTCACCGCGGGGACACGGGAAGGGGCGGACCGGAGCCGGGAGGTGTGTCGGCCTACGGGGCGACGGGCACCCCGGCATCGGTCTCCGTCTCGGCGTTGGTGTCGGACAGGGGCTTCTCCGGAAGCAGGAAGGCCAGCACCACGCCCACGGCGAACAGCGGCACCAGGTATCCGAAGACCGGGGTCAGCGCGTGCTGGTAGGAGCTGACCACGGCGTCCTGGATCTTGTCGGGCAGCGCGTGCACCGCGGCCGGGGTGAGGGAGTTGGTGTCACCGGTGGCCTTGAGTGCTCCGCCTGGCAGGCGGGCGGCCAGCTGGTCGGTGA
This sequence comes from Streptomyces sp. NPDC057253, assembly GCF_042669125.1. Lineage (NCBI taxonomy): Bacteria > Bacillati > Actinomycetota > Actinomycetes > Kitasatosporales > Streptomycetaceae > Streptomyces > Streptomyces sp. NPDC057253. The sequence continues at coordinate 3,290 of NZ_JBHUXV010000238.1, forward strand.
GCCGGTGCGTGAAGATGGCGCCGACGGCCGCCGTGCCCAGGGTGGCGCCGATCTCGCGGAAGAAGTTGTTCGCGGAGGTGGCGGTTCCGACCTCGCTGGCCGGGAAGGCGTTCTGCACGGCCAGGACGAGGTTCTGCATCAGCAGACCGCAGCCGGCACCGAGCAGGAACACGTATCCGAGGATCAGCGCGATCGGCGTGTCGATGTCGAGGGTCAGGGACATCAGCAGCGCGGTGACGCCGATCAGGACGGCGCCGATGATCGGGTAGACCTTGTAGCGCCCCGTCTTGCTGATCAGCTGGCCGGACGGGACGGCCGTCGCCATGATGCCCACCACCATGGGAAGCAGCAGCAGTCCGGATTCGGTCGCGCTCACCCCGTACACCATCTGCAGATAGGTCGGCAGGTAGCCGATCACCGCGAACATGCCGATGCCCACCATGATCATGCTGATCAGCGTGGCGATGTTGAAGATCGGACTGCGGAACAGGCGAAGCGGGATGATCGGCTCCGGCGAACGGCGCTGCGAGAGGAAGAACAGCGTCCAGACGGCGACCGTGCCCGCACCGAGAGCGAGGATCACCGGGTCCGTCCAGCCGTAGTCGGTGCCTCCCCAGTCCGCGACGAGCACGGTGCCGGTGACGGCGGCGGCCATCAGGGCGATGCCCGTGTAGTCGATGGTGACCTTGCCGGAGCGGCGCGGCAGACGCAGCGCGTAGGCGCACACAGCGAGGGCGACGAGGCCGATCGGGAGGTTGATCCAGAAGCACCAGCGCCAGTTGGCGTGGTCGGTGAAGAATCCGCCGAGCAGCGGTCCGACCACCGCGGACAGACCGAAGACGGCCCCGATGGGAGCCATGTACTTGGCGCGCTGCCGGGGCGGTACGAGGTCGGCGATGATCGCCTGGGAGGTGATCATCAGACCGCCTCCGCCCAGGCCCTGGACCGCGCGGCCGATGATCAGCGTGGTCATGTTGGGCGCGGCGCCTGCGATCACGGAGCCGGTGATGAAGATGCCGATTCCGCTGAGGAACAGGGCCTTGCGGCCCACCAGGTCGCCGAAGCGGCCGTACACGGGCATGCCGATCGTGGCGGCGAGGATGTACGCGGTCGTCACCCACGCCATGTGGCTGACGCCGTGCAGCTCACCGACGATCGTGGGCAGCGCGGTGGCGACGATCGTCTGGTCGAGGGAGGAAAGCAGCATCGCGGCCATCAGGCCGGCGAAGATCAGGGCGAAGTGCGGAGGAAGGCCGGAGGAGTCGCTCTCCTCCGCCTCCTCGGCCGGGATGGTGTCGGTCACGGGTCACTCCGAAGACAGGGGGCGGTACGCGGGCTGCCGCGTCCGGGGTGGGCGGGTCGGAAGAGGTGGGACGGGGTGTGGTCAGGGGGCGAGAAGGCCGCGGAGCACCGCGAGCACGCGCTCGATGTACGGGATCGGGCTGTCGTGTTCGTCGGTGGGGTCGGCCGACGCCCAGCTCTCCATGCCGGTCTTCACGGCGGTCATGGCGAGGGCGGCCATCAGACGGGGCAACTCGTCCCCCGGGTCCTGCTGTGTGCGGGTCGCCACCATCGCCGCCAGGGTCCGCTCGAACGCCTGGAAGCGGGCGAGCAGCGCGGCGAGGACGGGTGGGTGCTCGGCGGCTGCCCCGAACGTGGCCTGGAACTCGTCGCGCTTCGGTGGGTGGTCGACCATGCCCTGCAGGAGGAACCGGGTGAGATCCGCGAGCACTTCGCGCGGTTGTGCCGTCCCGGCTTCGATGAAGGCGTCGACGTACTCCTGCGAGGGTTGCGGCGGCTCCTGGATGACCGCCGCTTCCTTGCTCGGGAAGTAGTTGAAGAAGGTACGCGGGGAGACTCCGGCCTCTTCGCTGATCATCTCGGTGGTGACCTTGTCGAAGCCGTGTTCCCCGGCCAGCCGCAGGGTGGCGGCGTGAATCTCCCGTCGTGTCTCACGGCGCCTGCGCTCACGCAGGCTTTCGGTGGGGCGAGCCATGAGAGAGATTCTTGCACACTCTGCAAAGAGTTCTGAACCTGCACTAGATGCGACGGCTGCAAGTTTGGGTGACGTGGGCCACAGGTCGGCAGGGCCTGTAGCCGGAGCCCTGCGGTCCACGTCGGAAATCCGCGTCACACCCGGCCCGGATATCGGTTTTCCGCGTTCCACCCCCTGTGGCTGGCCTGTGCACGCATCGGGGCCGACGCTGTCTCCGATTGCAGTTGACTCGGCGCACGGCGTCATGGAAGGGAATTCTCGTGAACGGCACGACAAGGGCGGAGGCGCCTGGCGAGGGGCGGGCGGTCACGCTCGTCATGGCCTGCCTCGGCGTGTTCATCGCCTACCTGCCGGTGACCACCGTCTCGGTGAGCCTGCCGGCCATCCAGCGGGCGCTGCACGCGTCCACGTCCCAACTGGCCTGGGTGACGGACGCGTTCGTCCTGTCCATGGCCGCACTCATTCTGACCGCCGGGGTCTTCGGTGACGTACACGGTCGCAAGAAGGTCTATCTCGCGGGTCTGGCGATGGCCGGGGGAGGGGCCGCCATCGCCCTGAGCGCGCAGTCCGTCGAGGTCCTGTGGGTGGGGCAGGCGGTCGCCGGGCTCGGGGCGGCGGCCCTCCTGCCGACCACGCTGGCGCTGATCAGCCATGCGGTGCCGGACCACCGGGAGCGCGGCAAGTTCATCGGCCTGTGGGCGACCGCCCTGATGGCGGCCCTCAACCTGGGCCCCCTGCTGTCCGGAGTGATCATCGAACACTTCGCGTGGCGCTGGATCTACCTGCTGCCCGTCCCGGTCTCGCTGATCGCCATCGTGGTCGCCGCGCGGCTGGTGCCCGACTCCCGTGCCCCCGGTTCGCGCCGCCTGGACTGGCCGGGCCAGCTCACCGGCATGGTGGCGATCACCGCGCTGGTCTACGGCGTCATCGAGGGCGGCGCCGACTCGTTCACCGACGTCAAGGTCCTGGTTGCGCTGTCCCTGGCGGTGATCTCCGGTGCCGCCTTCGTCCTCGTGGAGCGACGCAGCAGCAGCCCGATGCTGGACCTCACGCTGTTCCGCAGCCCGGCGTTCACCGCGACCACCCTGGTCGCCATGATCACCTTCCTGGGGATGATCGGTTTCTTCTTCGTGCTGAGCCTGTTCTTCGGCATGGTGCAGCAGCTCGACACCCTGGAGGCGGGCTACCGACTCTTCATGATCACCTTCGGGGCGATCCTGGCGGGCATGCCGGCCGGGAAGCTGATGCACCGGTTCACGCCGCGCGCCCTGATCACCGCCGGTCTGCTCCTGGTCTCGGCCTCACTGCTCTCCTTGATCGGCATCGACGCCGATGTCTCGTTCGTCTCCCTCGCCTGGCGGCTGTTCCTGCTGGGGGTGGGCCTCGGCACCGTCATCACGCCCATGACGGCCACCGCGGTCGCGGCCGTGCCGCACCACCAGGCGGGCATGGCGTCGGCGGGCAACAACGCCTTCCGACAGGTCGGCGGCGCACTCGGACCGGCCGTGCTGGGCACCCTGCTGACCACCAGGGCCACCGACTCCCTGCCCGGTCATCTCACCGACGCCGGACTACCCGCCGCGACGGTGCACCAGGTCACCGCGGCCGTGGACACCGGAGGCCTGGGCGCCGTGGCCCGCATGGACCTGGGCGCGAACGCCGGGCGGGCCCTCGGTGCGGTCTCGGACGCGTTCCTGGACGGACTGAGGCTGTGCATCGGTGTCTCCGCCGGCCTGGTGCTGTTCGCCGCCGTGGTCGGCGTCGTCCTGCTGCGACCGAGGTCGGCCACGACATCTCCCGGTGGATCGGAGACGCCGTCTCAGGTCGCCGGGGGAGCGGGACCCGGAAAGCTGCCCGATCCGGTCCGGTAGGGCACGGACGGGACGGTCTGCACCGAAGTCGGCGTCCCGCCGAGTGTCCGCCGAGTGGTGTAAGGGATCGACGCGCCGGAATCCGCAGGCCGGAGACGGTGGCTACGCCGACTCGGGCGTTCGCCCCGCAGCCCGGCGCTTCGTGGACCGCCGCCTCGACGGGGTTCGCCAGGGGCATCGAACCGCAACGCGGAGCGCGTGATCCCCCACACCACGTCGCGGGGCACCGCCCTGGCGAGGCGCTCCAGGAGGGGCCACCCCGGTGGTACGCAGCCGGCATCCCGGATGCGACCCTGGCAGCCCGCGCGATGTCCCCGGTCCGTTCATCGTGGCGTCCGGCGCCTTGCAGGCGCGCGAACCGGGCGCCGCAAGCCCGGCCGGGGGCACGCCACGGCACCTTGAACC
>NZ_JBHUXV010000239.1:0-7561 GCF_042669125.1 Streptomyces sp. NPDC057253
CCGCGGCGAGCGCGGGGACCGTGCGACGGCTCACGTTCGGCGGCAACACCACGGTCGTCATCGCGGCCGGCGGACAGGTGCTCAGCGACGCCGTCGCCCTCGCCGTCCCGGCGGGCGGTGACGTCCTGGTCACCACCTACTCCCCCACCCTGTCCGGACCGGTCACCTACCACCCGTACGCCCGGCAGACGTCGTACGCCGGTGAGGGCGACCTGACGGGGGACGTGACCGGAACGGCGTTCACCGAGCGGGTCGACCGCTGGCGGTACCTCACCGCGCTGGACGTGCTCAGCGGCGAGGCGGACGGCACGGTGGTCGCCTTCGGGGACTCGCTCACCGACGGCAAGGACTCCACGGCCGACGCGAACGCCCGCTGGCCGGACTTTCTGAACCGGCGCCTGCGGTCCGCTCTCGCCGACGGGCAGGACCTTCCGCGCTACAGCGTGGTCAACGCGGGGATCGGCGGCAACCGGATCCTCGTGGACGCGCGGCCCCCGGAGAACCAGGCCGGCATCCACCGCTTCCGGCGGGACGTGCTGGAGCGGCCGAACGTCAAGGTCGTCGTCATCGACCTCGGCATCAACGACATCCTCCGCACCCCCGGCACCGCCGACGCCGACCAGCTCCTCGCGGGGCTGCGCGACCTGGTCCGCCAGGCCCATGCCCACGGCATCAAGGTCGTCGGCGCAACGCTCATGCCGTTCGGCGACCGCCACGGCTGGACCAAGGCCCGCGAGGCGGTCCGCCAGAGCGTCAACGCGGAGATCAGGGCGGGGCGGGTCTACGACGCGGTGGTCGACTTCGACAAGGCGGTGCGGGACCCGTACGACCCACGCACGCTCCGCACCCTGTACGACTCGGGGGACCGCCTCCACCCGAACGACCGGGGGTACGAGCGGATGGCGTCGGCGTTCGACCTGGAGTACCTGAAGGGGTCGGCAGCGGCACGATTGTGAGTACGGGCCGGTGGGGGCTGATCGCGCAGTTCCCCGCGCTCCTGAAGGGGCGCTCAGGTGAGGTCTTTTAGGGGCGCGGGGAACTGCGCGACCAGCCACAACGCACCCGCACCCGCCAACGGACCCTCAGTCCTCCCCCCGGCGGCGTTCCAGCCGCTCCTGTCGCCGCTCCTCCCGCAGCCGCAACCGGTCCGCCTTCCGGAGCTTGCGCTCCACCCCGACCCCGCCCCAGAACGCGAAGCCCGTCACGATCACGCGCGGAGCTCCCGGCTCCCCCGGCACGCCCTCCTCGCGGTGGTCGAAGCCGCCCATGATGCCGATCCCGCGCACCACGACCTCGACACCCGGCGGCACGATCACCTGTGTCCCGCCCATGATCGCCACGCAGTTGATCTCGACCTCGCCCGCGGCGAAGTTCGCCTCGCGCAGGTCGATCTCCCCGCCGCCCCAGAAGGCGAAGCAGTTGAAGCGCCGGGGCACGGTCCAGCGGCCCTTGCGCTGGAACCCGGACATCACGGCGACGGCCCACGTGGAGGACCCCTCGCCGCCGACGATCCGGGACGCCCAACTCCCGTCCGGCTCGGGCCGCTTGAGCATGTCGACCTTGGGGGCGGTCACCGGGCCGACCGGCAGGTCCCGGGTGATCGGCGCGAGTTCGCCGTACGTACGCGCCTTGTACGTCGTCTCCAGCCGCTCCTCGAACTCCTCCATGTCGAGCCGCCCCTCGGCGAGGGCGTCCCGCAGGACCTCGGCGACTCGCTCACGATCGGCGTCGGAGGCACGCAGCTCCGGGAGTTCGTCCGTCATGGAAGGCAGCCTACGAGGTACCTCACCGCACGGCTACGACACCGCTTTCTCCGCTTCCCCGGCGTACATCTTCGCGATCACGGCCTCGATGTCCGGCTCCCGCACCGACAGGTCCACCAGCGGGTACTCCGCCGCCACCCGCGCCACCAGCGCCGCCGCCGACTCGGACGCCGGGAACGCCAGCCACTGCCGGGGCCCCTCCACCTTCACCACACGCGCCGGAGCCGCGTCGATCGGCGGCAACTCCCGCTCCAGGTCCACCACCAGGGTCCGCTCGCTCTCCCCCACCTCGTGCAGGCCGGCCAGCGGACCGTCGTACATCAGGCGGCCGTGGTCGATGACCATCACACGCGAGCAGAGCTGCTCGATGTCCTGGAGGTCGTGCGTGGTCAGCAGGACCGTCGTGCCGCGCTCGGTGTTCAACTCCCGCAGGAATCCCCGCACCTTGGCCTTGGAGATGACGTCGAGCCCGATGGTCGGCTCGTCCAGGTACAGCACCTCGGGGTCGTGCAGCAGGGCCGCCGCGATGTCGCCCCGCATCCGCTGGCCCAGCGACAGTTGGCGCACCGGGACGTCCAACAGGTCGCCCAGTTCGAGGAGTTCGACACAGCGGTCGAGGTTCTCGCGGTAACGGGCGTCCGGGATGCGGTACATGCGGTGCATCAGCTTGTACGAGTCGATCAGCGGGAGGTCCCACCACAGGGTGGTGCGCTGGCCGAAGACCACCCCGATGCGGTGGGCGAGCCGGGTGCGTTCGCGGGACGGGTCGATGCCGGCCACCCGCAGCCGGCCGCCGGACGGGGTCAGGATGCCCGTCAGCATCTTGATCGTGGTCGACTTGCCGGCGCCGTTGGGGCCGATGTAGCCGACCATCTCACCGCGCGCCACGGTGAAGGAGATCGAGTCGACCGCCCGCACCTGGCGCCGCTCCCGTTTCAGGAAGCCGGTCTTCTTGCGCACGTCGAAGACCTTCTCGACGCTGTCCAGTTCAATGAAGGCGTCCACCGCCCTGTCCGCCGCCACGTCCACTGCCACCTCCACCACTAACTCCCCGTACTCCGATACGAACCGAGCCCCGCCCGCCACGCGAGACCGGCCAGTCCACAGCACACCGCGGCCACCAGCGGCGGCGCGAAGGCCGCCCACTCCGGCAGGTCCAGCGGATACGGCCGGCCCAGCACGTGGCAGGCCGGCACCCAGTTGACGAAGGCGATCGGGAACATGAAGGTCACGCCCCGCACGAAGTCCTTCCCGAACACGGTCGGCGGGTACTGGAGCAGGGTCGTACCGCCGTACGTGAACGCGTTCTGCACCTCGGAGGCGTCCTGCGCGTAGATCTGGAAGGCCGCGCCCGCCACGAACACCGCGCTGAAGATCACCGCACCGCTGATCACCATCACCGGCACCAGCAGCACCTTCGCCGCGTTCCAGTCGACGTCCACCGAGGCCAGCGCCCACACCAGCACCACCCCGCCCTGGGTGATCCGGCCCAGACGGCGCAGCGCGAAGTGGTCGGCGCCGATCTGCGCGAGCACCGGCGCGGGCCGCACCAGCAGGGTGTCGAAGGAGCCGTCGCGGATCCGGGAACCCAGCACGTCCATGGAGCCCAGCACCAGGTCGGCGATCCCGAAGGCGGTCACCGAGAGGCCGTAGAGGAAGGCGATCTCGGGCAGGCTCCAGCCGCCCAGCGAGTCGACCTGCGAGAACATCAGCAGGATCGCGACGAAGTCCAGGCCGGTCACCGCCAGGTTGCCGAACACCGTGACGACGAAGGAGGCGCGGTAGGTCATGGCGGAGCGGATCCACATGCCGGCGATCAGCCGGTAGGCCCGCAGCCCCTCGCTCAGGCGGGTTCCTCCCGGCGCCTCGCCCAGACGGGTCCCGCCGGCCGCCTCGGTCACTCCGGTCACGTCAGCCACCCTGCACCACCACCCGCCGCGTCGCCGCCTGCTGGAGCAGCCGTCCGGCCGCCAGCAGCACCACCGCCCACACCGCCTGGAAGGCGTACGCGCCGAGCGGATCGGTCTCCCCCATCAGGACGTCCGCCGGCATCTGGAGCTGTGCCGCCCACGGCAGCGCGCGCACGATGTCGCCGAAGACGCCCGGGAACGCGTTCAGCGGGAGCACCATGCCCGAGCAGAAGATCCCCAGGATCATCACGGCCTGCGAGATGCCCTGGCCGTCCATCAGCCAGAACGCGCTCAGGGCGGCGAGGTAGCGGATGCCGAAGCTGACGACCATCGCGAGCAGCAGCGCCACCAGCAGGGCCGCCCACGAGGTGACGTCCGTGGGCAGCGCCATGTCGAAGAAGAGCGCCCCGAAGGCGAACGGGATCACTCCGCGTCCCAGCATCTGGAACAGCGAGCGACCCAAGTCGCTGGCCAGCCACCACAGTTGCAGGTCGGCCGGCCGGTAGAGGTCGACCGCGATCTCGCCCGTGCGGATCCGGTCCATCAGGTCCTTCTCGGCGCCGCCGCCCTGGATGGCCAGCGTCGAGTAGAGACACTGCCCCAGCCACACGTAGGTGACCGCCTGGGCCTGGTCGTATCCGCCGAGATGGGGCCTCTCGTCCCACAGCGCGAGATACGTGTAGACCAAGATCACACCGAAGACGGTGTTGGTGAACACCCCGGCGAGCGTCGCCGCCCGGTAAGTCGCGTAACGTCTGAATCCCCCCGCCGCGACGGCCGCGTACAACCGCCCCGAACCCACATCCACAGCCCTCCTCGGCCCGCCGACACCGAAGCGCAGGAGCCTAGTGCGCAGGTGACGAGGAGGGCCACCCAATTTCCGGGCGAGACGCGCGCCATATCCGGGAACGGAACGGATGGTGCGAGAGTCTTCAACAGGGGGCGCAGAAGGCGTACGAGGTCGTACGGGAACGTACGACGCGAAACAGGAGTCCGTGCACGACATGAGCGACCAGCCGCAGCAGCCGACCGAGGGCTGGGCACCGACAGACCCGCAGGCGGCTGAACAGCCCGGCGGGGAGAAGAAGGCCAAGCGGCCCAGGCGGACCGGCTGGCGACGGCTGATCCCGACCTGGCGCATGGTCGTGGGCACCTTCGTCCTCGGACTGCTGGTCCTGGCCGGCCTGTTCTACCTCGGCTACTCCATGGTCAAGATCCCGCCGGCCAACGCGCTCGCCACCAAGCAGTCCAACGTCTACCTCTACGCCGACGGCAGCCAGCTCGCCCGCGACGGCGAGGTCAACCGCGAGAACGTCTCGCTCTCGCAGGTCTCCAAGGACGCCCAGCACGCCGTCCTCGCCGCCGAGGACCGCGACTTCTACACCGAGTCCGCGATCGACCCGAAGGCCATGCTGCGGGCCGGCTGGAACACCGCGACCGGCAAGGGCAAGCAGTCCGGTTCGACGATCACCCAGCAGTACGTGAAGAACTACTACCTGGCCCAGGAGCAGACGGTCACCCGCAAGGCCAAGGAGTTCTTCATCTCGATCAAGCTGGACCGCGAGAAGTCCAAGGACGAGATCCTCGAGGGCTACCTCAACACCAGCTACTTCGGCCGCAACGCCTACGGCATCCAGGCCGCCGCCCAGGCCTACTACGGCCAGGACGCCGTCGACCTCGACCCGGCCCACGCCGCCTACCTCGCCGCGCTGGTCAACGCGCCGAGCGAGTACGACGTCGTCGCCCACCCCGAGAACAAGACGGCGGCCGAGGCCCGCTGGAACTACGTCCTGGACGGCATGGTCAAGAAGGGCTGGCTCGCCCAGTCCGCGCGCACCGGCCTGAAGTTCCCGATGCCGAAGGAACAGACCGTCTCCACCGGTCTGTCCGGGCAGCGCGGCTACATCAGGGACGCCGTCGAGGAATACATCATCAGCAACAAGATCCTCACCAAGGAGCAGTTGGAGGCGGGCGGCTACCGCATCACCACCACCCTGCAGAAGAGCAAGCAGGACGCCTTCGTGAAGGCGGTGAACGACCAGGTGATGAAGAAGCTCGACAAGAAGGACAACAAGGCCGACAGCTACGTCCGCGCGGGCGGCGCCTCCGTCGACCCGAGGACCGGCAAGGTCGTCGCGATGTACGGCGGCATCGACTACGTCAAGCAGTACACGAACGGCGCGACCCGCGGCGACTTCCAGGTCGGCTCGATCTTCAAGCCCATCGTGTTCGCCTCGGCCGTCCAGAACGACTCCGAGACGCAGGACGGCCAGACCATCACCCCCAACACCTACTACGACGGCACCAACAAGCGTCCGGTGGTGGGCTGGAGCGGCGGCAGCTACGCCCCCGAGAACGAGGACCAGGGCAGCTACGGTGAGATCACCGTGCGCGAGGCCACCGACAAGTCCGTCAACTCGGTGTACGCGCAGATGGCCGTCGACGTCGGCTCCGACAAGGTCAAGCAGACCGCGATCGACCTGGGCATCCCCGCCGACACCCCGGACCTGACGGCGAGCCCCTCGATCGCGCTCGGCGTGAACACCGCGAGCGTCCTCGACATGGCGGAGGCCTACGCCACCATCGCCAACCACGGCCGGCACGGCACGTACACGATGATCGACAAGATCACCAAGGACGGTCAGGAGAACGTCGAGCTGCCCGCGAAGAAGACCCGCCAGGCCATCAGCCGCGAGGCCGCCGACACCACCACCTCGATCCTCCAGAGCGTCGTCGAGAACGGCACGGCCACCGCCGCCCAGGCCGCCGACCGGCCCGCCGCGGGCAAGACCGGCACCGCCGAGGAGGACACCGCGGCCTGGTTCGCGGGCTACACCCCCGAACTCGCCACCGTGGTCTCCGTGATGGGCCAGGACCCGGTGACCGCCGCCCACAAGTCGCTGTACGGCGCGCTGGGCCTGCAACGCGTCAACGGCGGCGGGCCGCCCGCGGAGATCTGGGCGCAGTACACCAAGGCCGCGCTCAAGGGGAAGCCGGTCACCGACTTCGACCTCGAACTCCAGCCGGGCGCCGAGAACCAGGCCCCCAGCACCCAGGCCCCCGTCGACCCGTCCACGGAGGGCCAGGACAACGGCGGCGCCACGGGCGACACCGACGGCGGCCAGGACACCCGGGGCGCCACCCAGGGGCAGACGCAGGGCCAGACCCAGGGGCAGACCCAGGGCCAGGACAACGGCGGCACCACGACCGGGGGCGACACCACGACGGGCGGGGCCACCGGCGGGACCACGACCGACGGCGGTACGACGGACGGCGGGACCACCGGGGACACCTCGACCGGGGGCGGCACCACCGACGGCGGCACCACGGGTGACGCGAGCGGCGGCACCACGGGGGACACGCCGAGCGGCGGAGCGACGGGCGGTCTGGGCCAGACGGCCGCGGTCCGCCGGGAGTGACCGCGCCTCAGTGACCGGAGGTCGCCTTCAGCCCCACCACGGCGACCAGCAGCAGGCACACGAAGAAGATCCGCGCGGCGGTGACCGGCTCCCCCAGCACCACCATGCCGAGCACCGCCGCCCCGGCCGCCCCGATCCCGACCCAGACGCCGTAGGCGGTACCGATGGGGAGGGACTTGGCGGCGTACGACAGCAGCAGCATGCTGGCGACGATGCCGGCGCCGGTGAGCACACTGGGCACGAGCCGGGTGAAGCCCTCTGTGTACTTCATGCCGATCGACCAGCCGACTTCGAGCAGACCGGCGAGGACGAGCAGGACCCAGGCCATGACGAGCACCTCCGAGACTTACGGCGGACAGGGGTGCGTCGTCTTTGCTGTGTCGGTACGGCGGTCCCGGTACGGCGCGTCTCGTCGGGCACCTTCGAAGGTAGCAAGGAAACGGCGAAAGGGGCCGGTGACGATGGTCAC
>NZ_JBHUXV010000240.1:0-7550 GCF_042669125.1 Streptomyces sp. NPDC057253
GTCCATGACCGACGGCTTGTTCGGGCTTTGCCCAGGTCAACTCGCTTTACATGCCTGCAATGTTCACCCAGTAGTCGACTTTCGGCCAACATCACTTGAGGGTCCTGACATGTACGCGCCTGGATGCCACGCTTCCTCACAACCGCCGCACAACTTCACAACCACCCCGGCAGGCAACCCCACGCCCGACCGGGCTCCCCCACGAAGGAGCTTGTGTGACCCCCCTCTACGCGCGTCACAAGCGCACCACTCTGGCCATCGCCACCGCTGTCGCGGCCGGAGCCCTGCTCACCACCGGCCTGACCGCCGGTGCGGCCTCCGCCCAGACCCCGGCGGAGACCGGCAGAAGCACCCTCGCCGCGGCCCCGCTCCAGCTGTCCGCGGCCGCGCGCACCACGCTCATCAAGCAGCAGCAGGCCGGCGCCGCCGACACCGCCCAGGAGATAGGCCTCGGCGCCAAGGAGAAGCTGGTCGTCAAGGACGTCGTGAAGGACGCCGACGGCACGGTCCACACGCGCTACGAGCGCACCTACGACGGCCTGCCCGTCCTCGGCGGCGACCTGGTCGTCCACGAGTCGAAGTCGGGTGCGACCGAGGGCGTCTCCAAGGCGACGACCAAGACCATCAAGGTCGCCTCGCTGACCCCGAAGCTGACCGTCGCCAAGGCCGAGCAGCAGGCGCTGACCGTCGCCAAGGCCGCGGGCTCGGAGAAGACCGCCGCCGACGGCGCGCGGAAGGTCGTCTGGGCCGGCTCGGGCACGCCGGTCCTCGCCTACGAGACGATCGTCGGCGGCTTCCAGGACGACGGCACCCCGAACCAGCTGCACGTCATCACCGACGCGGCCACCGGCAAGAAGCTCTTCGAGTACCAGGGCATCGAGAACGCGACCGGCACCGGCAAGAGCCTGTACTCGGGCACGGTCAGCCTGGAGACGACCCTCTCCGGCTCGACGTACCAGCTGACCGACGGCACCCGCGGCAGCCACAAGACGTACAACAAGTCGCACGGCACCAGCTCGTCGGCGGGCACCCTGTTCACGGACGCCGACAACGTCTGGGGCACCGGCGCGGCCTCCAGCTCCACCACCGACCAGACGGCGGCCGTCGACGCGGCCTACGGCGCGGCGGAGACCTGGGACTTCTACAAGTCCACCTTCGGCCGCAGCGGCATCAAGAACAACGGTGTCGCGGCCTACTCGCGGGTGCACTACGGCAACCAGTACGTCAACGCGTTCTGGGACGACAGCTGCTTCTGCATGACGTACGGCGACGGCGAGGGCAACGTCAGCCCGCTGACCTCGCTGGACGTGGCCGGCCACGAGATGAGCCACGGCGTCACCTCGAACACCGCGGGCCTGAACTACTCCGGCGAGTCCGGCGGCCTGAACGAGGCCACCTCGGACATCTTCGGCACCGGCGTGGAGTTCTTCGCCAACAACGCGTCCGACAAGGGTGACTACCTCATCGGCGAGAAGATCGACATCAACGGCGACGGCACCCCGCTGCGCTACATGGACAAGCCCAGCAAGGACGGCGGCTCGGCGGACTCCTGGTCCTCCTCCGTCGGCAACCTGGACGTCCACTACTCGTCCGGTGTCGCGAACCACTTCTTCTACCTCCTCTCGGAGGGCAGCGGCGCCAAGACGATCAACGGCGTGAGCTACAACTCGCCGACGTCCAACGGCTCCACGGTCACCGGCATCGGCCGGGACAAGGCGCTGCAGATCTGGTACAAGGCGCTGACGACGTACTTCACGTCGACGACCAACTACAAGGCGGCGCGCACCGGCACGCTCTCGGCGGCGTCGGCCCTGTACGGCTCGACCAGCACCGAGTACAAGGCGGTGGCCGCGGCCTGGTCCGCGGTCAACGTGAGCTAGCGCCAAGGGTTTTGGCGGGGCGGCACCCGGGACGAAGGCATTCCCGGGTGCCGCCCTACTCTTGGTTCCCATGCACTTCACGTACGACGAGGTCGGCGCGACCCGTCAGCAGGGCTACTGCCCGCCCGGCTTCCACCCCCTGCACGTGCGCACGCGCATAGGCGAGGGCCACGACATCTTCCGCAAGGCCTCCGAGGCGGTCCTCACCTGGGAGATGCACCGGGCCCTGGGTGTCGGCATAGACGCCACCGCGGACCGGGCGGCCCCCGACGTCGACGTGACCGTCACCCTGGCCGGCGTCATCAAGGCCCCCTGCCGAGTCGTCTGGACGGTCGAGGAACACCGCCGCGCGGGCTGGGCGTACGGCACCCTGGCCGGCCACCCCGAGTGCGGCGAGGAGTCCTTCCTCGTCGACCGCACGGGCGACGGCACGGTCTGGCTCACGGTCTCGGCCTTCAGCAAGGCCGCCAAGTGGTACTCCCGAGCAGCCGGCCCGGCAACCCGCGGCCTCCAACACGCTTACGCCCGCAAGTGCGGGACGGTCCTGCGGAAGCTGTGCGGCGGGGAGGACGCGGGCTGAGCGCACAGCCCGCGCCCCCGTCACTCACCGCAGGAGTACCCCTGCCCCCTCCACCACCTCCTCGGAAGGCACCGCCACCAGCCCCAGTTCCGCGCCCGTCGCCAGGAGGCGGTGGGAGGGGAGGAGGCGGACCGTGTAGCCGAAGGGGCCCGTGCGGTCCAGGGACAGGGGGCCCTCGTAGACCCAGCGGCCCTCCGGGTCCGGGCCGCCCACCGGTTTCAGGGGGACCGTGGTCGCGTCCGTGATGCGGTCCTGCTCGTCGACTCTGCCGGAGACCGCCTGGACCTCCACGTCGTCCGGGCCGAGGGCGCCGAGACGCACCTGGACCCTGAGGCCGAGCGTGGTGCCGAGTTCCGCCGTCGTCGTCGCGGACGTGGTCTCCACGTGGTCGACCGTGACGCCGTGCCACTCCGCCCGCACCCGGGCCTTCCACTCCGCCAGCTCCCGTGCCGTGTCCGGGGCCATCGTGCGGTGGGCGTGGGCCGCGGGGGCGTAGAGCCGCTCGACGTACTCGCGGACCATGCGGCCGGCCAGGACCTTCGGGCCCAGCAGGGTGAGCGTCTGGCGGACCATCTCGATCCAGCGGTCGGGCAGGCCGCCCTGACCGCGCTCGTAGAAGCGCGGGGTCACCCGCTGTTCGAGGAGGTCGTAGAGGGCGTCGGCCTCTATGTCGTCACGGCGGTCGGGGTCGGTCCCCGCGCCGTCCGCCGTCGGGATCGCCCAGCCGAAGTCCGGCTGGAACCATTCGTCCCACCACCCGTCCAGGACGGAGAGGTTGAGGCAGCCGTTCAGGGCCGCCTTCATCCCGCTCGTCCCGCACGCCTCCAGCGGCCGCAGCGGGTTGTTGAGCCAGATGTCGCAGCCGGGGTAGAGCTTCTGCGCCATCGCCATGCCGTAGTCGGGCAGGAAGACGATCCGGTGCCGCACCCGCGGGTCGTCGGCGAACCGCACCAGCTCCTGGACCAGCCGCTTCCCGCCGTCGTCCGCCGGGTGCGCCTTGCCCGCCACCACGATCTGGATCGGCCGTTCGGGGTGGAGGAGGAGGTCCATCAGCCGGTCGCGGTCGCGCAGCATCAGCGTCAGTCGCTTGTACGACGGGACGCGGCGCGCGAATCCGATCGTCAGGACGTCGGGGTCCAGCACCCCGTCGATCCAGCCCAACTCGGCCGTACCGGCACCCCGTTGCCGCCAGGACGCCCGCAGCCGGTCCCGCACCTCGGTGACGAGCTGCTCGCGCAGCGTCCGACGCAGCTCCCAGACGTCCTGGTCGGGGATGTCCCCGACGGCGTCCCAGCGTTCCGAGCCGCCGACGGTCAGCGCGTCCTCGGTGCGCTGCGCGCCGATCTGCCGGGCGCCGAGCCGGAACACCTCGGGGGCGACCCAGGTCGGGGCGTGCACCCCGTTGGTCACGGAGGTGATCGGCACCTCCTCGGGGTCGAATCCCGGCCAGAGTCCGGAGAACATCTCCCGGCTGACCTGCCCGTGCAGCAGCGAGACCCCGTTGGCGCGCTGGGCGAGCCGGAGTCCCATCACGGCCATGTTGAAGAGGTTGGGTTCGCCGCCGGGATAGGTCTCCATGCCGAGCGCCAGGATGCGGCCCACGTCCATGCGCGGGAGTTCGGCGTCGGGCCCGAAGTGCCGGGCGACCAGCTCGCGGTCGAAGCGGTCGATGCCGGCCGGGACGGGGGTGTGCGTGGTGAACACGGTCCCCGCGCGCACCGCCTCCAGGCCCGCGTCGAAGTCGAGCCCCTGGTCGCACAGCTCGGCGATCCGCTCCAGGCCGAGGAAGCCGGCGTGCCCCTCGTTGGTGTGGAAGACCTCGGGTGCGGCGTGGCCGGTGAGACGGCAGTACGTCCGTACGGCCCGGACGCCCCCTATGCCGAGGAGCATCTCCTGGAGGAGGCGGTGTTCGCTGCCGCCGCCGTACAACCGGTCGGTCACCCCGCGTTCGCCGAGGCCGTTCTCCTCGACGTCGGAGTCCAGCATCAGCAGCGGCACCCGGCCGACCTGGGCGAGCCAGATCCGGGCGTGCAGCCTGTTGCCGCCGGGCAGGGCCAGCGACACCTGCGCCGGAGTGCCGTCGGCCTCCTTGAGCAGGGCCACGGGCAGCTCGTTGGGGTCCAGGACCGGGTAGTGCTCCTGCTGCCAGCCGTCCCGGGACAGGGTCTGGCGGAAGTACCCGTGCCGGTACAGCAGACCGACGCCGATCAGCGGGACGCCCAGGTCGCTGGCCGCCTTGAGATGGTCGCCGGCCAGGATGCCGAGGCCGCCGGAGTACTGGGGCAGCGCGGCCGTGATGCCGAACTCGGGCGAGAAGTAGGCGACGGCGGCCGGAAGTTCACCCGGATGCGTCTGGTACCAGCGCTCGCCGGTGACGTAGTCGTGGAGGTCGTCGGCGACCGCGGTCAGCCGGCGCAGGAAACGGCGGTCCTCGGCGAGCTCCGCGAGCCGGGCGGGGCGCACGCCGCCGAGCAGCCGTACGGGATCACCGCCCGACGCCGCCCAGCGCTCCGGATCGACGGACTGGAAGAGATCACGGGTCTCGGTGTGCCAGGACCAGCGCAGATTGCGTGCCAGGTCGCTGAGCGGCCGGAGGGGTTCGGGCAGGACGGGTCGGACGGTGAAGCGACGGATAGCCTTCATTGCCACCTCGTCAGGCGTGCGGAGGGGGACACACGGCGGTGTGGGTCCCGTCGTCAACCCCGACCGTATCCGTGCGGAGGGTCTCGTCACCACGGCGCCGTTCCGATCGAACAGTCCGAAAATCGCCGCAACCTCCTCACCTCCACCCATGGCGGATATGGCCGATTCCATCCCCGCAGGCGTCCTTGTGGTACTTCGCACCGCACGAGAGGCTTCCCCTGGCGTACCGGCCGGCGCCGGGTGCACCCGGCGGACCGCGGCTGCCGTACGCCGAGCTGAGGAGGGGAAGACAGGCCATGGCACGGACGCCACATCGGCGTCTGCGCCGGCTGGGGGGATTGACCGCGGTGGGCTGTGCCGCCGCGCTTTCGGCCATCACCCTGCCCGCGCAGGCCGCACCACAAGGACGGATAATCGGCGCCGGAGAGCCCGGTTCCGTCACCGGAAGTTACCTGGTGACACTCAAGGGGGGTACGGAGGCTCCGTCGGCGACCGGAAAGGGCCTCGCCGAGAAGTACGGGGCGAGAATCAGCCATACCTACGGCACGGTGCTCAACGGCTACGCGATCCGGGCCGACGAGAGACAGGCCCGACGGCTGGCCGCGGACCCACGGGTCGCCTCGGTCGTCCAGGACACCCGGGTGACGCTGGAGAGGGTCCAGAAGAACCCGCCGTCCTGGGGCCTCGACCGCCTCGACCAGCCGGCCCTGCCGCTGGACAGGACCTACGCCTCGCCCTCGTCCGAGGGCGCCGGGACGACGGTCTACGTGATCGACACCGGCATCCGGATCTCCCACAAGGACTTCGGGGGCCGCGCGAGCTACGGCTGGGACTTCGTGGGGGACGACCGGTCCGCGGGGGACGGAAACGGGCACGGCACCCATGTGGCGGCCACCGTCGCGGGCGCCGGGTACGGCGTGGCGAAACGGGCCAGGGTGGTCGCCGTACGCGTCCTCGACAACGCGGGATCGGGTACGACCGCGCAGGTCATCGCCGGTATCGACTGGGTGACGCGGAACGCGCGGAAACCGGCGGTCGCCAATCTCAGCCTCGGCGGCCAGTACAACGCCCAGCTGGACACCGCGGTCCGCAACTCCATCGCCTCGGGGGTGACCTACGCGGTCGCCGCGGGCAACGACGGACTGCCGGCCGGGCTCTACTCACCGGCCGGGGTACCGCAGGCGATCACGGTGGGCGCGACCGACGCCAAGGACAGGCGGGCCGGCTTCTCGAACTACGGCTCGGCCGTGGACCTCTTCGCGCCCGGGGTGTCGATCACCTCGGCGGGCATCACGAGCGACACCGCGAGGGCGACCTACTCGGGTACCTCGATGGCGGCCCCGCATGCGGCGGGCGCCGCCGCGCTGTATCTGGCCGACCACCCGAGGGCCACTCCGTCACAGGTCGGCAAAGCCCTGGTGAAGGATGCGATCTCCGGGAAGGTGTCCGGTCGAGGGATCGGTTCGCCGAACAAACTGCTACAGGTTCCGGGTTCTTAGGGGAAGCGTCCGCAAACCGGCCCCGTTCGGCCAGAACGGGGCCGGTCTTGTGCCAATACATACGCGTGAGTAGTTAACAAAGTGCCGGATTGCCCACCCGAATAGGGTGGGAAGGCTCCTCCGGTACACGGCTCAGGTAGGTTCACTGGGACGCCCCGCAGGACCCCCTCCCCACACTCATCCGCCCACCCAATGTTGACGCGGACAGGAGCGGTCATGCCCGCCACGCACCACTCGTCGGCACCCCCGACATCCAGCACAGACACCTCCACCACGCGCCCCGTCGACCCCGGACCGCCGGCCCAGGAGCGATCCTCCACGGCAGCGGAGCCGGCCACGGCCGTCGGGCGCATACCCGTCCTCGACGTCCGCCCGATCGTGCAGCACGGCCGCAGGCCCGCGAAGGCGGTCACCGGGGAGTCGTTCGAGATCTCGGCCACCGTGTTCCGCGAGGGCCATGACGCGGTCGCCGCCAATGTCGTACTGAAGGATCCGGAAGGCCGCGCCGGGCCATGGACGCCGATGCGGGAGCTGGCCCCGGGCACCGACCGCTGGGGCGCCACCGTCACCGCCGACGCCCCCGGCCTGTGGACCTTCACCGTCGAGGGCTGGGGCGACCCCGTCACCACCTGGCGGCACCACGCCCAGATCAAGATCCCGGCCGGCATGGACACCGAGCTGGTCCTGGAGGAGGGCGCCCGGCTCTACGAGCGGGCCGCGGCCGGAGTCCCCGACGACGGGCGAAACGGCGTGATCCTCGCGGCCATCGAGGCGCTGCGGGACGACACCCGGCCCGCCGCCGCCCGTCTCGCCGCCGCCCTGACGCCCGAGGTGGACGAGGTCCTCGCGCGGTATCCGCTGCGTGAGTTGATCACGGCGTCGGAGTCGTTGCCGCTGCTGGTGGAGCGGGAGCGGGCGTTGTTCGGCTCGTGGTACGAGTTCTTCCCC
>NZ_JBHUXV010000241.1:0-7522 GCF_042669125.1 Streptomyces sp. NPDC057253
ATTCCGTACCGGGGCCCACGCCGTTGCGGTCAGGGAGCGGGTGGTGTCTGCCCACCGGTCAGGAAGAAGGTCTTGCTGGCGATGGCCCACTCGCCCTTCTCCCGGACCAGGGTGAAGTAGTTGGTGAAGTCGGATCCGAGGTATCCGGTCTCCTCCAGGACCGCCGCCGCCACGTTCCCGGTGATCTCCACGGACCGGACGGTGTGCGTGTAGCCGTCGAGCCAGAGCGCGGGATCGGGACTTCCGGCGACGACGTCGAGGAATCGCCCGATGGGAACGGTGACCAGTTCCTCCCCCAGATATCCCCACATGTGCGCGTCGGGACGAAAGGCCGATCCGACGAGTTCCGGATCGGAGGCGGTTACTCCCGCCACGTATTTCCCGATCACCTCGCGTACGGCGTCGATGTCCATGTCAGTTCCCATGTGCCGGGTGTTCCTTTCCCTCGTCTCCGTTCGATTCGACCACGCCGACGCGGGAAAGCATCGGCCTCTTGGGACTCCATGACGTGACGGACAAGGACTGTGCGCGGCTGGACAAGACCGTACGACCGTCGCACGGCGATCCTTGGGCAAAGCAACCGGTGTCCCTGAAGCCGTGGAGGGCTCGATGGAACTGAGTAGACGCGGAGTGCTCCGGACCGGGGCGCTGGGGGGTGCGGCACTGCTGAGCGGCGGGCTTCTGTCCGCCTGCGCCGGCGGGGCGAACACGGGTACGGGAGGATCCGGCTCCGCCGGACCGACCGGCGCCCCCAAGCGGGGCGGGACCTTCGTGCACGGCATTTCCGGCGGGAGCTCGAAGGACAGCCTCAGCGCCTTCGTGATCAACTCCGCCTCGGACTTCGGCCGTTTCTGCGCGATGTACGAAACCCTGTGGTTCCCGTCGGCTGACTACACCATTCAGAAGAAGCTCGTCGACGAGTACTCCGTCAACAAGGCCGCGGACGAATGGACGATCCGGCTGAAGTCCGGTGTCGAGTTCCACAACGGGAAGAAACTCACGGCCGAGGACGTGCTCCACTCGTTCACCACACTGCTGGACCCGAAGACCGCCGCGGCCTACGCGGGTTCCCTTTCGGACCTGGACCTGGCGAACAGCAGGAAGGTCGACGAACTCACCGTCCGGCTGAAACTGAAGTCGGGCCTGACGAATCTTCCCGAGATCCTGTCGACCTTCATCCCGATCATCCCGGTCGGCTACGACCCGGCGAAGCCGGTCGGCACCGGCCCGTTCAAGCTGAAGAGCTTCGAACCGGGCCGGCAGACCACCTTCACCCGCCACGAGAACTACTGGCAGCACGGAAAGCCCTACCTCGACTCCCTGACGATCATCGACTTCGCCGACGAGTCCAGCCGGGTCAACGCACTGCTGTCGGGCCAGGTGACGGGCGCCGACACCATCGAGTTCTCGCTGCTCCCACAGCTCCAGGGCAAGTCGGGCGTCAGTCTGCTGCACCAGCAGACCAACAGTTTCGTGCCCCTGCAGATGCGGACCGACAAGCCCCCCTTCGACGACCCCCGGGTACGCCAGGCGTTCCGGCTGCTCGTCGACCGCAAGGCGCTCAACGAGGCGTCCTTCCTCGGGCACGCCCGCATCGCCAACGACCTCTACGCGCCGTCCGATCCGCTGTACGACGCGTCGCTGCCGCAGCGCGAGCAGGACGTCGCCCAGGCGAAGTACCTGCTGAAGCAGGCGGGCGCGGAGAACCTGAAGGTCACGCTGACCACCGCCGACCTGGGCGCGGGCATCGTCAGCCTGTCGCAGGCGTTCGCCGAGCAGGCGAAGCGGGCCGGGGTGACGGTCACCGTCGACAAGGTCGACCAGGCCACGTTCTACGGCCCGAACTACGGCAACTGGCTGTTCTCCCCCAACCTGACGACCCCGGCGAACTACTTCTACACCTGCCAGTCCAGCGACGCCCCGACGTCGACGACGAACTTCACCCACTTCAAGGACGCGGAGTTCGACTCGCTCTACCGCCAGGCGGTCGCGGAGACCGACACCGCGAAGCAGAAGGAACTGGCGCACCGGATGCAGAAGATCCAGTACGACCGGGGCGGCTACATCATCGCCGGGTTCTACGACGCCTTCGACGGCCACAGCAACCGGCTCGGCGGGCTCAAGCCCGATGTGTCCGGTCTGGCCCTGTACCGCTACGCCGACCTGTGGCTGGCGTGACCGTGGCCACTCCCGTCGTGCTCGCCGAGGGGCTCGGCCATCCGCAGGGTCCGGACGTCCTCGCCGACGGCTCGGTGGTCTTCGCCGAGACCTACCGGGGCCGGGTGGCACGGTACCGCGAGGGCGACGGTGTGACCACGCTCGCGGAGACCGGCGGCGGCCCGAACGCGGTGCTCGCGGCGCCGGACGGCTCCCTGTACGTCACCCAGAACGGGGGCCAGGCCGGTCCGTGGCGGTCCCCGGACCAGCGTCCGCCGGCCGTGCTCCGGCTCGCCCCGGGGTCGTACGCCTCCGAGACCGTGGCGACCGAGGCGGACGGTGTGCCTCTCCTCGCCCCGCACGATCTCGCCCTGGGACCCGACGGCACGTTGTACTTCACGGACTCCGGCACCTGGGCGCCCGAGACCCGCCCCGATCCGGGCCGGCTGATCGCCGTGGCCCTCGACGGCGGTGTCCGCACGGTGCTGAACACCGGGCACACCTTCCCGAGCGGCATCGCGGTGGCCGAGGACGGCTCGCTGCTCTGGGCCGAGTGCTACACCCACCGCATCCTGCGGCTGCCGCCCGGCGGTGAACCGGAGGTGCTGTGCACCCTGCCGGAGGAGCAGTTGCCCGAGTCCCTGAAGACCGGTCCGGACGGCACCCTGTGGGTCGCCGGGCTGTTCGCCGAGGGAATCGTGGTCCTGGACCGGCACGGCCGGCAGACCGACTTCGTGCACACCGGGGGTCTGCCGCTCAACTCCGTCCTCGCGGACAGCACCCTGTACGTCACCGACCTCGGCCCTTACGACGACTCCGCCCCGGACGACACGGCACAGATGGTGGGACGACTGCTGGCGGTGGCACTGTGACCGACGACACCGAGATCCTCGCCGACCTGCTCGGCCACCCGGAGACTCCCGAACTCCTCCCGGACGGCGGGGTGTTGTTCGCCGAGACCGACAGCGGCCGGATCTGCGTGCGCAACCCCGACGGTCTGCTCGCCACCTTCGCGGTGCCCGGCGGCCGTCCGTACGGCTGCCTCTTCGGCAGCGACGGCCACCTGTACGTCACCCAGAGCGGCCACGACGGGGAGGGGCGGCTCGCTCCTCGCTCGGTGCCGCCCTCGCTGCAGCGGGTGAGCCCCGACGGCACCCGTTCCGAGGTGCTCGTGACCGAGGCCGACGGGCTGGCGTTCACCGCGCCCAACTCGCTGGCCTGGGCCCCCGACGGGCGGCTGTACGTCACCGACTCGGGCCACTGGGACCCCGACCTGCGCTCCGATCCGGGATACCTGTACGCGGTCCGCCCGGACCACCGTGCCGAGGTCGTCCTGGAGCTCGGGCCCACCTTCCCCAACGGCGTGCTGGCCGAGAGCGACGGCGGTGTGGTGTGGGTCGAGTCCTACACCCGCCGGGTGTGCCGCCTGCTGCCCGGCGGACGCACCGAGCACATCACCACCCTGCCCGAGGGCCACACACCGGAGGCGGTCAAGGCGGACGCGGACGGCAACCTCTGGATCGCCAACTTCGAGGCGGGCGGCATCGACGTGATCGCCCGGGACGGCACCCCGCTGCGCGAGGTCGTCCTCGGCGGTGTCCCCATCAACTTCGCCTTCGGCGACGGGGAGTTGTACTTCGTCGACTTCGGCCTCACCGCCCACGAGACCCCGTACGGCTACCGCCCCGGACAGCTGAGGCGGACGGCCTGCCGGACCGCCGGAGCGCCCGTCCTGCGTGGCGCGCTGGACCCCTCCGGCACCTGACGGACCACGAACGGCCACGAACACCAGGAGAGCGACACCATGTCCACCCCGCTCACGATCGACGTGCTGGAAGCCGACTTCGGCGGTATGCCGCAGGGCGGCGACCTGCTGCCCGACGGCCGGTTCGTCAGTGTCGACACCCACACCGGCCGGCTCGTCGGCTGGTCCCCCGAGACCGGAACGCACAGCCTCGGCAAGACCACCTCCGGGCCCATCGCCGTCGCCATCGGCACCGACGGAGCCGCCTACCTGGCCCACACGGGCGGCCGGATCGGTGACTTCTGGGTCGCCGACGACGCCGTCGCGCCCTGTGTGCAACGGCTGCGGCTCGGCGCCGAGGAGGCGGAGACGCTGCTCACCGAGGTGCAGGGCGTACCGCTCGTCGCACCGCACGACCTGGCCTGGGGAGCCGACGGACGGCTCTGGGTCGCCGACTCGCACATCTGGGAGTGGGACGAGGGCCTGCGCGAGGAGCGCAGCGGCAACGGCCGGATCATCGCCGTCGACCCCGACGGCACCGCCCGGACCGTCGTCGACACCGGGGTCAGCTTCCCGGCCGGGATCGCCGCGGAGGCGGACGGCTCGATCGTGTGGACCGAGGCGTATCTCGACCGGGTACGGCGCCGGCGGCCGGACGGCACCGTCGAGACCGTCGCCCAGCTGCCGCACGGGCACATCCCGCACGGCATACGCTGCGCGGCGGACGGCAGCCTGTGGATCACCTCCTTCGGCTCGTCCACCCTCGACGTGGTGGCCGCCGACGGCGGTTCGGTCCGGTCACTGCCGCTCGGGGAGAACGACCGTCCCATGAACCTGACCTTCGACGGGGAGTCCCTGTACGTGGTGGAGTTCCTGGAGGACGACGAGGGCGAGATGGCGGGGCGGCTGCTGCGCGTCGGCACCGGTGTCGAGGGGGCTCCCCTGGCCCGGGGCGCGCTGCTGTGAGGCTCTCCCCGGTACGCCGGTGGCAGCGGTTCAGCGGACGGCCGACGAGTGGCGGGCGAGGAGGCCGCCGTGAGCACGAGACGCGGGCCAGGACGTGCGCGGCGGTGTACCCCTCGCCGCTGGCGAACTTCAGCGGCCTCGTGTGCGGGACGGCGTACTGGTCGGTCTCGATCGCCACGATCCTCACCCGGCACCTCCGCTGATCCCCCGCATCGTTTCCTGCGTGTACCGGGCGGCGCCAAGCAGGCGCCCCACTCGCGGGGTGGCCGACGAGTGGGACGCCGAGCGGCATGCTGTCCGAGTAACGGTGGCCCGCGACCGTCACGGTGGGCAGCCCGAGCAACTGCCAGAGACGGCTGAGCACCGAGTTGCCGGTGGCCCCAGCCCGTGCGGGGCGCGTCGGGGCGGCGGGGCCGAAGGCTGCGAGCTCGGTGTCGGTCAGGGCCGGAGTCGCGGAGCCGTCCGCCCGGACCGCCGTAGAAGCGGTGGAGGAGCGGGTGGCCCCGGATCTCGACGATGCCTGTGACGTACGCGGCGGCTGTCGGGTCCTCACCGCACGGTCAGCGCGAGGGCACCGTGGTAGCTCGTGCCCGGTTCGATGGCCGTCACCGTGCCGTCGACCGTCAGGGTCACCGACCTGCCATGACGTGCCTTCACGGCCGCGTCGGCCGCCAGGGTCAGCGCGGTCAGGTGGGAGATGCCCGTGACGGTCCAGGTGGAGCCGCTGTCGAGCTTCACGATCGTGCCGTTGTTGACGGCCGCACCGACGGTGTTGGTCACGATGCCCAGCTCGTCGAAGTTCGACGAGTCGATCCGCGACGTCCGGTGTGCGGTCCTCGTCGAGGAGATGACACCCTCGACGGAACTGCCCGCGAGGGTGAGGACCATGTTCTTCGCCGAGCGCATGCCGTTGTAGAAGTCCCCCTTCAGCGCGATCGAGCGGAGGGTGACCGCCCCGTCGGTGTCGTGGGCGACGGTGACGTCGAAGGAGGAGTCCTTGACCGGGTCGGTGGTGGGCTCGGTGTAGACGCCCTGGTTGACGAGCTTGCCGTCGACGACCACGGGGCCCGGGTCGTCCAGTTCCATCATCTGCAGGATGACGCCGTCGCGCGGACGGAGGCGGACGCCCCGCGAGCCGTCGACGGTGATGTTCGTCCGCTGGCCTTTGTTGAGGAAGGTGGCCCGCTCGGAGTTGACGACGGTGCCGCCGTCCACGGTCAGGGTGCCGGGCCCGAAGAACATGTAGCCGAAGTGACCTGAGTTCACGACTGTGTTACGGGCCGGGATCGCCTTCAGTTCCACGTCCGACAGGCCGAGTTCGAGCTCCGTGTTGAGCCCGGCAACAGCCTGGGAAGTGCTGTCACCGTAGTGCACGACCGCGTTCGTCCCCGCACAGATGGTCGCGTAGCTGCCGACATCGAGACGGGAGCCCAGGACACGGACGGTCGAGTCGGCGATGGCGTAGGTGCCGTAGCCGTACTCCCCCGTGTTGCCGACATGGCTGTTGATCACGGTCAGTTTCAGTTGGCTACCGCCTTCGACGGACAGGGCTCCCCAGGTCTCCGAGAAGACGGTGGAGTTGAGGTAGGTGGCCCGGCTGTCGTCACCGATGAGGTTGGTGGCGCGGACATTGCCGTCGAGGCCGAGCATCCAGGGCACGGACTGCATGTACGGCGTGTCGACGGTGGGCTCGTAGGCGTCGGGCAGGACGCCGTTGCGGCACTGGATGGTGGAGTCCTTGACGACGACGTTGGCGCCCCCGCTGGAGACGACCGCGGTGCGGACCACTCCCCTGGTCCTGATGCGGGCGCCGTCGACCACCACGGTCGTGGCGGGTCCGTCTCCGACCACGGCCGCGCCGTAGCCCACGAAGTCGCACCTTCCGTTGCCTGTCAGGGAGATGGTGGGTCGCCGCAGTGTGTAGGTGCCGTCCTGGACGAAGACAGCGTCGAAGCACTCGCCGGTCGACGTGATCGACACGTCGCGGGCGACGGTGTCGGTCAGCCGGCCGCCGGTCACCGCGGAGAGGACGGACCTGTCGCGGTCCACGCCGCCGGCACCGACGTAGAGCGCCTGCCGGAAGGGGAAGGTGAGCGCCTCGTACGCCACGTCGTTCGCCTCGGTCACGGCCAGGACCAGGTCGCCGCGGTAGGTGCCGGCCTGGATCAGGGTGACGCTGCCGCCCGTCTCGGTCAGAGCTTGGCCGGTCTCCACGCCGTCGACGGTCAGCGAGATGCTGCGGCCGTCGGGGGCGGTGATCCTCCCGCCCTCGGCGATGGTGAGACGGCTCAGCCGGGTCGTCCCCGAGAGTTCGACACTCTCTCCCGCACCGACCGTGATTGTCTTGCCCGGCGATCGCTGTGCGGCGGTGGCGGTGACGGCCGGGAACAGCGCCGCCCCCACGGCGGCGGTACCGACAGCGAGAATCGAGCGTCGGGTGATCAGCGTCATTGCTTGCCTTCCCACGGTTCGTGTGTGATGTCGCGCAACGTGACCAACCACCGCCTGATGCGCGGTCGGCAAGGCCCGGACCAAGGCGTCCGAGGTGCGCTTCAGGGAGTGAAGCACCTGCGGGGACAGGCGAGTAGGCGCTTCACACACGCATGCGGGAAGCCGATGCCTGAGATCACGGCGCTCACTGCATGGCGACTACAC
>NZ_JBHUXV010000242.1:0-7220 GCF_042669125.1 Streptomyces sp. NPDC057253
TGGAGGGCGGCCATACCAAGGATCTGACGTCTAGTCAGCTGACGCTGTATCAGTTTTGCTGCCATGCGCGCAGCATCGGCGGATTATCGGGCTCCGGCTATAGCAACGTCTTCAACTTTTCCGCCAACAAGTCCCAGCGCCACTTCTCCTCGACCCACTCCCGCCCCCGCTCCCCCATGCGCCTCCGCAGTTCCGCATCACCGAGCAGGACGGTGATCCGTTCGGCCGCCTCCTCGACCGACCCGCCCCGCACGACCCAGCCGGTCTCGCCGTCGAGGACGGCGTCGGGGGCCCCGCCCGAGTCCCCGGCGACGACCGGCAGCCCGGTCGCGGAGGCCTCCAGGTAGACGATCCCGAGCCCCTCGACGTCCAGCCCGCCCCGCCTGGTCCGGCACGGCATCGCGAAGACGTCCCCGGCGCCGTAGTGCGCGGGCAGCTCGGCCCAGGGCACGGCCCCGGTGAAGCGCACGGAGGCGGCGACGCCGGTCTCCTGTGCGAGTCTGCGCAGTTCCTTCTCGTACGGACCGCCCCCGACGATCAGCAGCACCGCGTCGGGCTCCTCGGCCAGAATCCGCGGCATGGCGAGGATGAGGGTGTCCTGCCCCTTGCGCGGCACCAGGCGCGAGACGCACACCACCACCGGCCGGTCCGTGAGCCCCAGCCGCGCCCGCACGGCGTCCCCGCCGGACCCGGGATGGAAGGTCTTCTCGTCGACCCCCGGCGGCAGCTGCACCATCCGCCCGGCCGCCGCCGGGGACAGCGCGCCGGCGATCCGCGACCGCGTGTACTCCCCGAGGTAGGTGATCGTGTCCGTGGACTCCCCGATGCGGCCCAGCAGCTGCCGCGCGGCGGGCAGTTGGGCCCACCCCGCCTCATGCCCGTGGGTCGTCGCCACCAGCCGCTCCGCCCCGGCCCTCCGGAGCGCCGGCGCCATCAGCCCGAGCGGCGCGGCCGCCCCGAACCACACCGACGTACAGCCGTGCTCCCGCAGCAGCCCGACGGCCTTCCGGGTCGCCCCGGGCGTCGGCAGCAGCATGGTCGTGGCATCCCGTACGACGGTGAAGGGCTGCTCGGCGTCGAAGGCCGCGGTGGCCTCGGTGCCCTCCCGGCCGCGCTTCCAGGTGGAGGCGTACACGACCAGCCGCTCGGGGTCGAGCCGCAGCGCCATGTTGTGCAGGAACGCCTGGATGCCACCGGGCCGGGGCGGGAAGTCGTTCGTCACGATCAGGGTCTTGTGCATCGCCGCCGACCCTACCGAACCGGCTGCTCACAGCCGGGCACGGCCGCGTTTATGGCACCCTCACAGGAGAGCGGGACATCATGTTCTCCTCAAGACCGGAAATGAACGGCAGGGGATCACGTGGAGACGACGGCCTGGCGGCGGTCCCTGACCGGACTGCTGCTGACCTGGGGCGTGACCAGGCTGTTGCTGCTGCTCTGGGTCTACAAGGTGTACGTCTTCCCCGGCCCGGACGTCACCAGTGACGTGACGGTCATCTACCAGGGCTGGTACGAGGTCCTGCGCACCGGAACGTTCCCGCAGGACGACGTGACCTGGCAGTACCCCCCGGCCGCGGCCCTCGCGATCCTCTCCCCCGCGCTGCTGCCCTTCCTGGAGTACACCCAGGCCTTCTTCCTCCTCGCCTTCGCCGCCGACCTGGCCGTCCTCGCCCTGCTGCTGTACGCGGGCCTGCGGCCCGGTCGGCGGCTGCGCGGGGCCTGGGTGTGGGTGGCGGGCGTACCCCTGCTCGGACCGACCGTCTACTCCCGCTACGACGTGATGGTGACCGCGGTGGCGGTCGCGGCCGTGCTCGCGGCGGCCCGGCATCCGAAGGTGGCGGGGGCCCTGGTGGGCTTCGGGGCCATGCTGAAGGTGTGGCCGGCGCTGATCCTGGTCGGGATCCGCAGGCGCAGCGTGTGGGCCTCGGCGGCGGTGACGGCCCTGGTGGTCGCCGGAGTGTTCGCGGTGGCCATGCCCGGGGCCTTCGCCTTCCTGACCTTCCAGCGGGAGCGCGGCACCGAGGTGGAGTCGCTGGGCTCCCTGGTCTTCCACATCGCCCGGCACCACGGCTGGGACGGCTCGGTGCTGCTCAACTACGGCTCGGTCGAGTTCCTCGGCCCGGGGGTGACCCTCGTCAGCGCGGCGGCCCTCACGCTGACCGGCATGGCCTTCGGCACGCTGCTGCTGTGGCGGCTGACGGCCACCCGGTTCCGGGCCCACACGGCGGCCGACGCGGCGCTGGTGGCGGTGCTGATGTTCACCACCACCAGCCGGGTGATCAGCCCGCAGTACATGGTGTGGCTGATCGGTCTGGCGGCGGCCTGTCTGTGCTTCCGCGCCAGCCGGATGGGCCTGCCGGCCGTGCTGGTGCTGGCCGCGTGCTTCGTGACGGTCCTGGAGTTCCCGATCTGGTTCGCGGACGTGGTGGCCAGCACCCCGCGCGGCATCGTCCTCCTGGTCGTGCGCAACGGCCTGCTGGTCCTCGCCACGGTCATCGGCATGCGCGAGCTGTGGCGCGAGACGGTCCCGGAGCGACCCGTCCCGGCCGAGACACCGGAGCAGACCGAGGCTGCGGATCAGGCCGAGACGCCGGAGCAGACCGAGACCCCGTACCGGGCCGAGGCCCCGGGGCAGACCGGGACCCCGGCCCAGGAGGCCCCTGCCTCCCCCTGAACACCGGCGCGCGCACGCCGTAACAACACCGGATGACCCTGCCGGATCAGCCGAACTCCGCGCGCAGGTAGTCCCGCCACTCGCCGGTGAAGTCCGCCAGGTCGGTGTCGAGGACCTTCGCCAGGGCCTCCTCGACCGCGCCCGGCCGCTTCTCGTGCGCGCCCACGGCCCGGTAGAAGGCGTTCAGCTTCGCCTCGCCCCACCGGTTCGCGATCATCCGGCAGGCCATCCACCCGCCCTCGTAGGACCGTGCGAGCCCGCTCGCGCTGCCCGAGAAGCCGAAGTCCGCGTCGGACGGCAGGTCCCTCGGCACCCGGTGCGCGGAGACGGCCTCCGCCAGCTCGGGCGCGGCCTCGGCCGGGGTGCGCCCGGTGTCGCGGTAGCCGACCCAGTCCGCGTAGCCCTCCGACAGCCACAGCGGGGTCGCGGCGGTGGTGGCGGTGCGGGTGGCGACATGGGTGGTCTCGTGGGTCAGCACGACCTGTCTGCCCAGGATGCCGAGGAGCGCGTACGCGTCGGGGTTGACGATGATCCGGTCGGCGGGCGCGTGCGCGGGGGCGCCGGTCTCGCCGGTGGTGACGGCGGCGATCCCGCGGTACGAGGAGGCCGGCGAGCCCAGCAGGCCCGCCATGCCGTCCAGGGACGCCGGGACGAGGACGACGACGTGCCGGGACCATCCGGTGCCCCAGGCGTCCGACACGGCGGGCACCGCGCGGTCGGCCAGGTCCGCGAAGGAGTGCAGCTTCTCACCGGACTGACCGACGCCGAGGACCATGCTGTGCCGCCCCCGTACGACGGTCACCGGACCCTGGTCCCACAGCTGCTGCGGGGCCTTCTCGGCGGGCCGCTCCCGGACGACGTACCAGTGGTCGGAGGCGTCCAGGGAGAGGTCCAGGGTGCGGGCGACGGTGACGGGGGCGCTGTCGTAGCCCTCGACCTGGTAGCGGAGTTCGGCGTCGGCGGTGGCGGTGGAGCCGCCGCGGTGCACCGCCGTGACCCTGTAGGACCAGGAGGCCAGCGGGACGGCGCTGAGGTCGCTCCACCAGTCCGCCGCGCCCGTCCTGGCTATCGCCGCCCGGTCCCGGTCGAGGACGGCCGCGGCCCGCCGGTCGAGGACGCGCTGGACGTCGGTCCGGGCGGAGTCGGCGGCGGGCCTGCCACCGCACGCCACGAGGGAGGCCAGCAGCAGGCACAGCACCACGAGACCGTGCTTCGACGCCTGCCTTCGACCAGCCATGTTTCCCGATCGTACGGGGTCACCGGCCCCCGGTCAGGGGCGCGTGACCGTCGCCCCCGGCATCATCCCCACCGGGTCGTAACGCACCGGCGCGCCGGGGTAAGGGGCGTGGATGACCTGGCCGTTGCCGACGTACATGCCCACATGGCTGGCGTCGCCGCGGTAGGTGACCAGGTCACCGGGGCGGGCCTGGGAGAGCGGGACCTGGTGGCCGGCGTACCGCTGGGCCTGCGAGGTGCGCGGCAGGGCGACGCCGGCCCGGGCGTACGACCACTGCATCAGGCCCGAACAGTCGAAGCCGCTCGGCCCGTTGGCGCCCCACACGTACGGCTTGCCGAGCGCCGACTGCGCTGCGGCCACGGCGGCGGCCGCACGGCCCGAGGGCGCCACCGCACCGGAGAGGTCGGGCATCTCGGTGCGGCCGGAGCGGGAGGCCCGGTCGTAGGCGGCGCGCTCGTCGGACGGCAGGGCGTTGAGGAGTTCCCGCGCCCTGGCGAGCTTCTTCTCGACCGCGCGCTTGTGGGAGGCGACCGCCTTGCGGCTCTTCTCCAGGTCGCCGAGCGTGCGGGCCGCCTCGGCGCGTTCCTGGGCGAGTTCGCGCAGCGCCTCCTGGAGGTCCTTGAGCTCGCCCGCCTGGTGGGCGTTGATCCGGTCCAGGACCGCGGCCTTGTCGAGGTAGTCCTCCGGGTCGTCGGAGAACAGCAGCGCGAGGGACGGGTCGAGGCCGCCGGAGCGGTACTGGGCGCCGGCCAGCGAACCGAGCGCCTCCCGCATGGAGTTGACGCGCTCCTGCTGCCGGGCGATGCCGTCCTGCGCCCTGCCGATCTCCTCGCGCAGCGAGTCGGCGCGCTCGTCGGCCTTGTTGTACGCCTCGGTGGCCTGCTCGGCCTCCTCGTAGAGACGGTCCACCTCGGCCCTGGTGCCGTCGGAGGGGGCGGCGTCCGCCGGTACGGCGCCGAGCGCGGCGGCCGCCGCGGACAGCACACAGAGGGCGGCACCGGCACCCCGGTTGAACCCGGACGTCTGGACAAGGCGGCGATGGGACCCCACGGGAAGCCGCGCTCCTTCCGCTGGCGGACAGGGAAACGCGGCCGACAGTAGCCCCGGGGAGGGGGCGTCTCCAACGACCTCCGCGCCCACGGAACGTGACACCCCGCCCACGACGCAGGTCATGGGCGGGGTGTGGGGTCAGCGGGAGTTGCCGCAATTCGCCCGTTCGGGCGGTGCGGCGTCCGGTGTCAGATCCGGACGCCGAACTGGAACGGCATGTTGTTGATCGACTCGTAGCGCACGACCGTGCCGGTGCGGGGGGCGTGCAGGATCATGCCGTTGCCCGCGTAGAAGCCGACGTGGTGCAGGTCGCCGTAGAAGAGCACCAGGTCGCCGACCTTCAGGTCGGACTGGGAGTAGATGCGGGTACCGGCGTTGGCCTGGGCCTGCGAGGTGCGCGGGATGGTGACGCCGGCCTGCGCAAACGCCCAGGAGGTGAAGCCCGAGCAGTCGAAGGAGCTCGGGCCGGCGGCGCCGTAGACGTAGGGCGAGCCGATCTTGCTCTGGGCGGCCTGGAAGGCGGCCTGGGCCCGGGCGGAGGCGGAGCCGGTGTTGCCGAGGTCCACGCGCTCGCTGGCGGAGCGGCTGGCGCGGGCGTCGGCGGCGGCGAGGGCGGCGCGCTCTGCGGCCGTCAGGGAGTTGAGCAACTTCTGTGCGGAGGCCAGCTTGGCCTGAACGGCCTTCTTCTGCTTGGCCAGTTCGGCGCGGGTGCTCGCGAGGTCCTGGAGCTTCTCGGTGGCCTCGGCGCGCTGCTGGGCGAGCTCGCGCTGCTTCTCCTGGATCTTCTTCAGCGCGTCGACCTGCTGGGCGCTGAGCTGGTCGGCCGTGGAGGCCTTGTCCAGGTAGTCCTCGGGGTTCGAGGACAGGAAGAGCTGGAGAGAGGAGTCGATGGAGCCGGAGCGGTACTGCGCGGCGGCGGCGAGGCCTATGGAGTCGCGCAGTTCGTTGAGCTCCTCCTGGCCGCGGGCCACGTTGTCCTGGACCGTGGAGATCTCCTTCTGGAGCTCCTGCTGCTTCTCCTTGGCGCCGTTGAGCTTCTCGGTGGCCTGCTCGGCCTGCTCGTAGAGCGCGTCGACCTTCGCCTTGACCTCGTCCTTGCTGGGCTTCTCGCTCGGCGCCGCGTTGGCGGCGTTGGCGCTGAGGGCTACGGCGGCAGCAGCTGCGGTGGTGAGCACGGTCACGCGCACTCGGCTCTGCTGCTTGGGTCGACGGTGGGACGCCACGGAGGTGAACTCCTTCTTTTGAGTGATCACCCGCTTGGAGGTTCGAGCCCAGACCCTAGTGACCTTCCTGTGATCAGTTCAAATCCTCAGGAGCAAAATCCCGTCACGCCATGCATTCTTTACACACAACTCACGTGCAGTGATGTGGGCTTGACCCTACGTTGCGTGACGATAACGGCCAATTCGGGCGTTAAACCTCTAACTTCAAGGTTTAGGACAGCCGCTTCAGAAGCACCGCGGAAGCCACCGGCCGGGCCCCCGCCTTGGCGATGCCGTCGGCGACCTCGCGGTCGGTCGAGGCGACGATCACCGGCCGCCCTGGCGGCTCCGCGCGCACCAGCTGACGGATCAACTCGTCGGCGGTGACGCCCGGTTTGGAGAACAGCACCCGCACCCCGCGCGGCGGCGCGAGCAGCACCGGCGCGGCCAGCTCGGCCCCGTCGAAGACGCAGGTCACCTCGGCGCCGGTCTGGGCGGCGAGCTGGGAGAGCTGCCCGAGGAGCCTCAGGCGCTGCTTCTCCAGCGGCATCTGGGGATAGCCGGTCTTGGTGACGTTGTAGCCGTCGACCACCAAGTGGGCCTGGGGCAGGGCGAGAAGCTGGTCCAGGATGGCCGGGTCGTTCTCGGACAGGGCCCGCGCGGCGATGTCCTTCGGGGTCATTCGTCCCGGTTCGACCGCGTCCACGGTCTCGGCCGGCCGGACCGAGACGGGCGGCAACGCCAGTTCCCGGCGCAGCCCCTGGGCCGCGTCCAGCACGGTGTCCAGCAGCAGCCGCACCCGCATGTCCTCGACGCTGCGCCCCTCCCGGGCCGCTCTGCGCGTGGCCTCCAGAGCGGCCTCCGCCTCACCGAGACGGGCCTTCAGGCGCCGCGTCTCGCTCTCCGCGGCCGACACCTGGGCCTGCCCCTCGGCGCGTACGGCGTCCATCTCGCCCTGCACCTTGCGCAGGGCGGCCTCGCCACGCTTGACGTCGCTGTGGGCCGCGCGCAGCTTGCGGTGAAGCGATTCGGCTTCCTTCTTGGCCGATTCCAGCTC
>NZ_JBHUXV010000243.1:0-7049 GCF_042669125.1 Streptomyces sp. NPDC057253
GAGGCGACATGCGTGCCGTGCCCGAACTTGTCGGTCGCGTCCGGGGAGGTGGAGAAGTTCTTGGACTCGACCACCTGGGTCTTGAGGTCCGGGTGGGTGGCGTCGACACCCGTGTCCAGTACGGCGATCTTGACGCCCTTGCCGTCGTAGCCGGCCGCCCACGCCTTCGGGGCGCCGATCTGCGGCACGGACTTGTCGAGGCTGGCCTTGCGGACCCCGTCGAGCCAGACGTGCGCGATACCGGAGGCGGTCTTGTCGCCGTTGGTCACCGCGTCCCACAGCTCGGGCGCGTCCTGCTTCGGCGTCTGCACCGCGTCGGCGTTCAGGGACGTCAGGGAGTGGCGGAGCGTGCCCGCGTCCCGGACGTCGTCCTTGGCCGCTGTGGCGGCGCCCTGGTAGCCGACGATCACCTTCAGTCCCTTGCTCTGGGACTTGCGGGTCGCGGCCTTGTCGAGCTCGGTGATGTCGAACAGCCGCTCGTCGAGCTTGCCGCTCGACACCAGGCGCACGACGTCGGACGGCAGCACATAGGTGTGGCCGTCGGCCTTGCGGAGCTGCACGGGTATGTGTGCGCGGCCCTTCGCGGGCTCCAGGCCGACGACCCGGCCCTTGGCGTCCACGACCACGCGGTCACCGGTGATCAGGGTGATGCGGTGCTTGGGCGTGAGCTGCGCCTTGTGCGACTGCGAGACACTCGCGGTCTGCTGCGCGTCCGCCGAGGCGGGGCTGGTCATACCCGCCGCGAGCGCTACGGCCGCCGCTGTGGCGATCGTGGCCGCGCATGCCTTTTTCACTTGTCTGCGCAAGATTCCCCCTTGCAGAAGAACCGGGTGAATTCCCCTTCACCCGGCCGGGGGGAGACTCGCACGCATATACGTGCACCCCCCGGTCATCGCAGTATGCCGAGGGGTGATCACGACCTTCAACGGACAACTCCCCCACAGCGAGGTCTGTTACAAGACCGCCGGATTCAGGGGGAGTTGAGGCGGCGTCAGATAGCCGAGCCCGCCTTCCAGTCGGCCCAGCTCAGGTTCCAGCCGTTGAGGCCGTTGTCCGGGGCCACCGTCTTGTCGCCGGTGTTCTTCACGACCACGACGTCACCGACGATCGAGTTGTTGTACATCCAGTAGCCGGCCGTGCCCTTGTCGTTGGCACCCTTGGTGTCCGACAGACCCACGCAGCCGTGGCTGGTGTTCACGGAGCCGAAGATGGACTTCGCGCCCCAGTAGTTGCCGTGCAGGAACGTGCCGGAGTTGGTGAGCCGGATGGCGTGCGGCACGTCCTTGATGTCGTACTCGCCCTTGCCGTCGTCGTCGGTGAAGCCCACGGTCGCGCCGTTCATGCGCGTCTCCTTGAACTTCTCGGACATCACCATGATGCCCTCGTACGTCTTGTTCTCCGGCGAGCCGGCCGAGATCGGGATGGTCTTGATCGTCGCGCCGTTGTGCGTGACCTTCATCTGCTTGGTCTTGGCGTCGACGTACGACACCTGGTTGCGGCCGATCTTGAAGGTGACCGTCTTCTGCTGGACGCCGTAGACCCCGGAGGCGCCCTCGACACCGTCGAGCGCGAGCTTCAGGGTGACGGTGGAGTTCTCCTTCCAGTAGTCCTCGGGGCGGAAGTCGATGCGGTTGGCGTTGAACCAGTGCCCGACGACCTCCTGACCGCTGCTGGAGGAGACGGTGATGCCCTTCTGGACGGCCGCCTTGTTGGTGATCGCCTTGTCGAAGTTGATCGACACCGGCATGCCCACGCCGACGGTCGAGCCGTTCTCCGGCGTGAAGTTGCCTATGAAGCTGTTGGCCGGGGAGACCGTGGTGAAAGAGGCGTTCTCGTGGGCGACCAGACCGTCCGCGTCCTTGGCCTCCGCGGCGACCTTGTAGCTCGTGGAGCGCTCCAGCTGGGCGTCGGGCTTCCAGCTGGTCTTGTCCGCGGACAGCTGACCGGCGACCTCGGCGCCGTCGGCGGTCGTCATCGTCACATCGGTGAGCGTGCCCTTGCTCACGGTGACGGCGGCGGAGTTGTTGATGGAGGCGTTGTCGGTGCCGTCCTTGGGCGTGATCTTGATCTCGGCCTCGGAGCTCTTCTTGGCCGCCGCCTCGTCGGCCTTGGCCTGCGAGGTGTCGTTGTTGCCGCCGTCGCTCGACGACGAGTCGTCGCCACTGGAACAGGCCGAGAGCACCAGCACCCCGCCGAGCAGTGCGGACGCGACCGTCAGGCCCCTGCGCCGCTTGCTGACCGTCATCACACGCTTCTCCATCGTTGCCGAATCCCCAGAAACCCCGAGAGTCTCCGTCAATAAGAACTAAACGCTACGACCGGTTCGTCCCGTTCCACCTTCCTGGAAGGTGTGGGGCACACCACGTCCGCCGTGGCGGAGGGTGCGTCTGTCGGTCCGTGCGACCCCTGAGACGACGAAACCCCGGACGGCGGTTGCCGCCCGGGGCCACTATTTCCCAGGCGTGTTCAGCCGACGACCTCTTCTTCCTCGTCCTCCTCGACATCATCCTCGTCGAGGTCCCAGTCCGGCGAATCCGGGTCGTAATCGATCTGCTCACTGCTCCAGGAGGCCTGGGCCAGCTCGACCCCCGGCACCTCCCCCACCAGGTCGAACGGGTCCACGAGATAGGCGAGGGCCTCGGCAGTGTCTTCCGTCACAGCACTCTCGGCGTGCGCCCGCTCATCGTCCGGCATGTCCGGATCCTCCGCGATCCGCTCCAGCGCGGCCCGGGTCACGGCGTCCTGGTCGTCGACCTCGACGACGAGTTCCACCCGAAGCCGCACAAAACGTGATGTCTCTTCAGTGCTCATGCCCGGAGAGTAAGGCCCATCGCTCCCGTGACTTTCCCGTGACCCGCGTCTTTCACTAACATCGCCCCACACGGCCAATTCGCCAGTGCCACAAGGGGATCGATATTCCGTGTCATCCGTTCGCCGACCGTTGCTGACCGCCACCGCCGCGGGGACCCTGCTGGGTGCCCTCTGGTTCGTCCCGTCCGCCAACGCGACCCAGGACAAGCCGGTCAGAACCGAGCCGTCCGTGCAGGCCACGGCGCAGGCGCGGGTCTCGACGACGAGCACGGAGACGGCCGAGGAGAGTCCGCAGCTCGCCGACACCGGCAGCTTCGACACCACGCCGTACATCGCCGGCGGCACCCTCTTCCTCACGCTGGGTGCGGGCTTCGTCGTCTACTCGGTACACCGGGAACGGCTCGGCTTTTAAACGCGCTTGACGTGTTCTTGGCACAACGTTCATAGTCCGCACATGAAGAGATCATCGGGGGCGCGCAGAGGCGCCGCGGCGACCGTGAGCGTGCTGTCACTCGCCCTCCTCACCGGGTGCGGCGGGGGTTCGGACGACGACGCGAAGGCGTCCGGCGCGTCCAAGGGATCCGGCTCCTCCTCCGCGAACTCGGCCCCGGCCGCGAAGGCCCGCAGCGCGGCCGAACTGGAGAAGCTGCTCCTCGCCAAGGGCGATGTCGCCGGGTACGAGGTCGACAACGGCGACGACACCCTCCCGAAGACCAAGGGCGAGGTGAAGACCGACAAGGCGGCGTGCGCCCCGTTGGCCCACGCCATGGCGGGCCTCGCGCCGGGCGACACGGACGCGGGCGCGAGCAACACCGTCACGAAGAGCCCCGAAGCCACCGGCTCCGCGGACGACTCCGAGATCCAGGCCCTCAACGTCGAGATGACCTTCGTGGGCCTGTCCTCCTACGACGGCGACGGCGCCGAGAAGGCGCTCAAGGCCGTCTCCGACGGCATCGCGGCCTGCTCCGGCGGCTTCACGATGACCGCCGAGGGCGAGAAGCAGAAGATGACCAAGGTCGCCAAGGAGAAGGCGTCCGGCAAGGGCGACGAGTCCGTCGCGTTCTCCGTCGGCTCCGACATGGACGGCGAGGGCACGGCCACCTTCAACACCGAGGTGGTCCGCGTCGGCAACACCGTCTCCACCTACTACACCGTGGACTTCGCCTCGCTCGAGAGCGGCAAGGCGGCCCCGGTGTCGGCGGCGGTCGTCGACGCCCAGGTGGCCAAGCTCAGGTAACCGCCGAAAGGGCCCTGTCCAGCCGTACGGTGAACAGGGCCCCGCCCGCCTACCGCAGCGGCCCGGTGACGGCCTCGACCGCCGCCACCAGCCGCCCCTCCCGCACGAACACGTCGGCGGCCGCGAGGTCCGGCGCCAGGAACCGGTCGGGACCGGGACCCTCGACACCCGCCTTGCGTACGGCGGTGATGGCGGCCTGGGTCGCCGGCGCGGGACTCAGGCCCTCGCGCAGCTCGACGCCGCGCGAGGCGGCGTAGAGCTCCACGGCCAGCACCCGGGTGAGGTTGTCCACGGCGGTGCGCAGCTTGCGCGCGGCCGACCAGCCCATCGAGACGTGGTCCTCCTGCATCGCGGAGGAGGGGATCGAGTCCGCGGAGGCGGGCACGGCCAGCCGCTTCAACTCGCTGACCAGCGCGGCCTGGGTGTACTGCGCGATCATCAGCCCCGAGTCCACACCGGCGTCGTCGGCGAGGAACGGCGGCAGCCCGTGGGAGCGGTTCTTGTCGAGCAGCCGGTCGGTGCGCCGCTCGGCGATGGACGCGAGGTCGGCGACGGCGATGGCGAGGAAGTCGAGCACATAAGCCACCGGCGCCCCATGGAAGTTGCCGTTGGACTCCACCCGACCGTCGGGCAGCACCACGGGGTTGTCGACCGCGGAGGCCAACTCCCGCTCCGCCACCAGCCGGGCATGCGCCAGGGTGTCCCGCCCGGCTCCGGCGACCTGCGGGGCGCAGCGCACGGAGTAGGCGTCCTGGACCCGGGGCGCGTCGTCCTGGTGGTGCCCGGTGAGCTCCGAACCCTCCAGCACGGCCAGCATGTTGGCGGCGGAGTCCCCCTGCCCCGGATGCGGCCGGATGGCGTGCAGTTCGGGGGCGAGCACCTTGTCGGTGCCGAGCAGCGCCTCAAGGCTCAACGCCGCGGTGATGTCGGCGGACTTGTAGAGCATCTCCAGGTCGGCCAGGGCCATGACCAGCATCCCGAGCATGCCGTCGGTGCCGTTGAGAAGGGCGAGCCCCTCCTTCTCCCGCAGCTCGACGGGCGCGATCCCGTGCTCGGCGAGCAGCTCACCGGCGGGCCGTACGACACCGTCGGGCCCCTCGGCGTCCCCCTCGCCCATGAGCGTGAGGGCGCAGTGGGACAGCGGCGCGAGGTCGCCGGAGCACCCCAGGGAGCCGTACTCGTGCACGACCGGCGTGATCCCGGCGTTGAGCACGTCGGCCATGGTCTGCGCGACCTCGGGCCGCACCCCGGTGTGTCCCGAGCAGACGGTCTTCAGCCGCAGGAACATCAGCGCCCGTACGACCTCCCGCTCCACCCGCGGCCCCATGCCCGCGGCGTGCGAGCGCACGATGTTGCGCTGCAACTGGGCCCGGAGCTCCTGGCTGATGTGCCGGGTCGCGAGGGCGCCGAAGCCGGTGCTGACGCCGTAGACGGGCTCGGGCTTGGCCGCGAGCGCGTCCACGATCCCGCGGGCCGCGGCGAGAGCGGCGACGGCCTCCCCGGAGAGCTCGATACGGGCACCGTCCCGCGCCACGGCAAGGACGTCGGACGCGGTGACCCCGGACGTCCCCACCACCACAGTGTGCATATCCATATTCAGGAGCGTACGCATTGAATTCCAGGATGTCACTACTGGGTCGGGGTTACGCCCCTTACCGCCCGCGGCGCCTCAGGGCTGCCGCCCCCGGAACCGCCGCCGCTCCGGCGAGGTCTCGGACGGCGCGGCATCCGCCAGCCGTACGACGGGGTCCTCGGCCCCGCCCCGGCCGGCGACCACCGGCCTGGTGGCCCGCTCGGCCTTGGCCCGGTACTGCGCGGCGTCGGCGAGCCGGAACAGCCGCCGGGCCGACCGCACGGGCCCGATGGGATCCGCGGTCGAGGCGACCCCGCACGCCACCCCCTCCCCCAGCTCCAGCTCCGCGGCCCGACGGCACAGTTCGTCGGCGGCCCGCACCACCTCGTCGGCGGAGGGACCGACCGCGAGCAGACAGAACTCGTCCCCGCCGAGCCGGGCGGCCAGCGCCCCCGGCACCATGGCCCCGCACAGCGACAGCACCGAACCGAAACGTTCCAGCAGGCGGTCCCCCACGGCGTGCCCCTGGGTGTCGTTGACTCGCTTGAGCCCATTGAGATCGCAGACGACCAGGCTGACGACGACCCCGTCCCGCTTGTGCCGCTCGACGGCCTCGTCCAGCCGCATGTCCACGGCCCGGCGATTGGCGAGCCCGGTCAGCGCGTCCGTGAACGCGAGCCGCCTGGCCTCCTCCAGCCGCTCCGCCTGGGCGATACCGGCGGCGACGACGGCGGCGAGCACGGTGGCGAAGTCGGCGTCCTCCCGCCCGAACAGCGGGGCGCCGACGGGCCGGGCCACGTACAGCTCGCCCCAGGCCCGCCCGTTCAGCACGATCGGAGCGACGACACAGCACCCGCGTCCCCTTCTGCGCAGGGCGGCGACCCGCTGATGCACGTAACCCGGCCGCACCCCGGCCGCGGGCCCCTCCGCCGTCTCCACCCAGGCGTTGGGCTCCCCGCCCCCGGCCCACCGCTCGTGCAGGAACTCGGTGATCTCCGGGAACTGATGCACGGGGTAGGCCTCCCCCTCGGGAAACTCCTCCTCCCCCGACACCCGTTCCCCCACATTGACCAGCACCCTGAGCCGCCCGAGCTCCCGCTCCCACACCGACAGCGCGGCAAAACTCCCCCCGAGCGCCCGACACGCCCCCCCGGCAGCGGCCCGCCACGCCTCCCGAGAGCCGTGGGCTGCCGCCATGCCTTGCGCCAACGCAACGACCGCGGCCAGCCGGTTGTCCTCACCCATTGGTCCAGGTTAGGGAGGTTTTGGGTGGGGGCCGGGGTGTGGTTGGGCCGTTAGAGGATGTGCGCCTACGGATGTGCCGGGTCAGGTTGTCGGGCGGGTGCGGGTCCGTCGTGGCTGGTCGCGCAGTTCCCCGCGCCCCCGCTGCGCTGGGCTTGGGCCCGGCGCCTACTGGGGTGCCGGGTC
>NZ_JBHUXV010000244.1:0-6927 GCF_042669125.1 Streptomyces sp. NPDC057253
GAACCGTACGGTTCCGTCACCCCGCGCGGCCGCATGTTCGGGCCCGGCGGCCCCTGTGCCCATGACTGACGTGCACGCGCGCATATACACCGTTTCCCAGCGGTAATAAGCACCTTGGTGGCAGTCTGCTCAACAGCAGATACGCAAAGTCAAGAACGAGGCCCGCAGCCGGAGGTGCACGTCCCGTGGCGTCCAATGTCAATCCCACCGTCAGGCGGCGCCGGCTGGGCCAGGAGCTCCGCAGGCTCCGCGAGCTCAAGGGCATGACGGCCGAGGAGGTGGCCGAGCGGCTGCTGGTCTCGCAGTCGAAGATCAGCCGCCTGGAGAACGGCCGGCGCAGCATCAGCCAGCGTGACGTCCGCGACCTGTGCGGGGTGTACGAGGTCGAGGACCAGCGCATCGTCGACTCCCTGATGCAGATGGCCAAGGACTCCCGCCAGCAGGGCTGGTGGCATGCCTTCGGGGACATCCCGTACAGCGTCTACATCGGTCTGGAGACCGACGCCGAGTCGCTGCGGGTGTACGAACCCCAGATCATCACCGGCCTGTTGCAGACCCGGCCGTACGCCGAGGCCATCGTGCGCGGCGGCGCGCCGGAGGCGACGGAGACGGAGAACGACAAGCGGGTGGAGGTGCGGCTGCGGCGGCAGAGCCGGGTCGCCGCCGAGCGTGATCCGCTGCGGCTGTGGGTCGTCCTGGACGAGGCGTGTCTGCGCCGCGTGGTGGGCAGCCGGCAGATCATGCGGGAGCAGCTGGAGTACCTCGTCGAGGTGTCCCAGCAGCCCCATATCACCGTGCAGGTACTGCCGTTCGACGTCGGCGCCCACCCGGGCCTGAGCGGCCAGTACTCCATCCTGGAGTTCTCGGACGCGGCCGACTCCAGCGTGGTCTACATCGAGGGTGTCACCAGCGACCTGTACCTGGAGAAGGCGCACGACGTGCAGAAGTACACCGTGATGTACGAGCACTTGAGGGCCCAGGCGCTCAACGTCGACCAGTCGCGTCAGCTGATCGAGGATCTCGCCAAGGAGTACGCGCGGGAGTACGCCCGTTGAGCCTCTTCCCGACACGGCGGGCCGGATAGTACACCCCGGGCAGGCTCCATTGGAAGTCTCCCCTGGAATATGCCACCAGAAGAGTGAATGGCTGCTCCGAAAGAGGAAGTCGGCGAGTAGCGTCGATCACGCCAACGATCAGTAAAGGTTGGCGTAATCCGAACACTGCGCATCTGGCTACGGAGCGGATATGGCAATTCGTCTGGGCACCCTGGACACATGGACGACCTCCACCTACACCAACGCCAACGGGGCGTGTCTGATGGTGCGGTCGACCGAAGAGGAAGCACTCGAACTCGGCGACACCAAGATCCCCGAGGGTCCCAAGCTGGCCTTCCCCGCCGAGGCGTGGAGCGCCTTCGTGGCCTCGGTCAAGGCGTGAGACCACGCCACACCCTTACAACTGCACAAGCACCACCCCAGAGCCCTCTCGACCAGATCGCCGTCCTAGCCGAGGGGGCTCGGCGCACACAGGAGGGTGGGTACAGCTAGGAGTGCCTGGACTGTACCCACCTGTTTTCAGGGGCGCGGGGCGACCGACGGCCTAGGCCAGCGCACGCTCCACCGCGGTGACGACCTCGTCCGACTCCGGCTCGGTCTGCGGCGAGAAACGAGCCACCACGGCCCCGTCCCGCCCGATCAGGAACTTCTCGAAGTTCCAGCGGATGTCCCCGGTGTGCCCCTCCGCGTCGGCGAAGCCCACGAGCCCCTCGTAGAGCGCATGCCGCCCCTCCCCGTTCACCTCGACCTTCTCGGTCAGCGGAAAGGTCACGCCGTACGTCGCCGAGCAGAACTCCGCGATCTCCTCGGCGCTGCCGGGCTCCTGCCCGAGGAACTGGTTGCACGGCACGCCGAGCACGGTGAAGCCCCGCTCCGCGTACCGCTCCTGGAGCTTCTCCAGCCCGTTGTACTGCGGGGTGAGCCCGCACTTGGAAGCCACGTTCACGACGAGGACGGCCTTGCCGGCGTACTGGGCGAGGTCGGCCGAACCACCCGTGAGGGCACCGATCTCAACGTCCAGGGGAGAGGAAGTAGTCATGAGCGGATGCTAACTCCGCCCGGTAAATCCCCGACCCCGGCCCCAACCCCGGCCCCAACCCCGACCCCGGCCCCGACCCCCGCCCCCGACGCCTCCACCAACATCTCCCCCGCCGCCGTCCGCCCATACAGCACCGACCGCCCCGCCCGCCGCCGCTCCACCAGCCCCGCGTCCCGCAGCACCCGCAGATGCCGCCCCACCGACCCCAGCGCCTGCCCGGTCACCGCGACCAGCTGGCTCGTGCTCAGCGGGGCGTCCAGGAGCACCAGCACCCGGGCCCGCCCGGCACCGAGCAGCGTGCCGAGGCTCTCGGGCACGCTCCGGGCCCCCGGGTCGGCGAGGGCCCCGGCACAGCCGTAGACGAGGGCGTACCGCCCGGGCTCCTCCCACGTGGCCCAGCCGCGGCCCGCGGTGACCGGGACGAAGACGAGTTCGGCGCCGCGGATGTCGCGGGGCGGCCGCTCGTGCCGGTTCACCTGGAGCCGGTTGTCGCCGAGCCAGCGGGTCTGCCCCGGCAGCAGGGAGTCGATCACCGCCGCCCAGCCGCCCCGGCTCACCTGCGCGGTCCGGGCGACCACGTCCGCCTCCAGGATCCGCCGCCGACGCTCCCAGTACGGCCGTACGGTCGCCGTCCAGACATGGGCGAGGAGCGCGGCCGCCCGCTCGGGGAGGTCGTCGCGCTCCAGGGCGGCCGGGAGCGGGCCGCGCAGCGAGACCCGGACGTCGGCCCGCGCGAGAGCGGGGTCGGTCGCCCGGATACGGGCCAGGGTGTCCTCCAGGGGCGTGCCCTCGCGCGGCAGGGGCGCCAGGAAGTCGGCGATCCAGGAGGTGCCCATCCCGGAGCGCACCAGCAGCGCGGTCACCGGGTCGGCCGCGAGGCGTGCTCGGTAGGCGGGCAGGTGGGCGCGGAGCCAGGCGTCCTCGCCCGGGTGCGCGCCGGTGCCGGTGTTCAGCAGCCGCAGGGCCGCGAAGGTCTCGGTGAACGGGCAGACCACGAACCGGCTGCGGACCAGGGTGTCCCCGTCGACCTGCCACCAGCCCATGGACCCCCCGGTCGTTTCGCGGACGCGCGAAAGACTAACCGTCACCCGCCGACCGCCGACCACACTCCCGCCCATGCGCAGCTACCGCGAGCTCTTCCGCACCCCGGAATACTCCCCCTTCCTCCTCTCCTTCGCCGCCGACGCGGCAGCCCAGACCATCGGCGGCCTGGCCCTCGGCACGCTGGTCTACCGGGCCACCGGCTCCCCGTTGCTGTCGGCGGTGAGCATGTTCGGCCCGCAACTCGCGCAGTTACTGGGAGCCGCCTTCCTTCTCTCGGGCGCCGACCGGCTGCCCCCGCGCGCGATCCTGACCGTCATCTCCCTCGCCTTCGCGGCGGGTACGGCGGTGCTGGCCCTGCCCGGCCTGCCGATCTGGGCGGTCTTCGTCGTCCTGCTCGCCCAGGGGCTCGTCGCGTCGCTGGGCGGGGGAGTGCGCGGCGGCCTGATGAACGAGATCCTCCCCAAGGGCGGTTACGTCCTTGGCCGTTCGGTCTTCAACATGCTCTGGGGCCTGATCCAGATCACCGGCTTCGCGACGGGCGGCGCCCTCCTCGCGCTTCTGTCCCCGCGCGCCTGTCTGCTCCTCACCGCGGCCTG
Organism: Streptomyces sp. NPDC057253; assembly: GCF_042669125.1. Taxonomy (NCBI): domain Bacteria; kingdom Bacillati; phylum Actinomycetota; class Actinomycetes; order Kitasatosporales; family Streptomycetaceae; genus Streptomyces; species Streptomyces sp. NPDC057253. Next base: position 3,735 of record NZ_JBHUXV010000244.1, read on the forward strand.
CTACCTGCTGTCCGCCGCCGTCACCCGCCTCGGCCTCACGGCCCGGCCCCCGCGCGCCTCCGGCCGCCCGTCCCTCTCCCTGACCTGGCGCACCAACGCTCTCCTGTGGTCCTCGCGCCCCCGCCGCCTGGCCTTCCTCGGCCTGTGGGTCCCCAACGGCCTGATCGTGGGCAGCGATTCGCTCTACGTCTCCTACGCCCCCTCGGCCGCGGGCACGATGTACGCGTGCGGGGCGCTGGGCATGTTCCTGGGCGATCTGGCCATCGGCCGCCTGGTGCCGCCCGCCCTACGGCCCCGCCTCGCGACCCCCCTGCGCCTGCTGCTGGCGGTGCCGTACCTGTTCTTCTTCCTACGGCCCGGTATCGCGCTGTCGGTCCTGGCCGCCACGGTGGCCTCCGTGGGGTTCGCCGCCTCGCTGGTCCTCCAGGAACGCCTGATGTCCCTCACGCCCGACGAACTCACCGGTCAGGCCTTCGGGTTGCACACCACCGGCATGGTCGCGCTCCAGGGCATCGGCGCGGTTCTCGCCGGCACGCTGGCCCAACTCACGTCCCCGGCCACGGCGATGACCCTCATGGCGACCGCGTCGATCGCCGTGACCCTGACGCTCTCAGCGCTGGGCAAACGCGAGGAACGACGTCCAGGTGCCGGGGGTGACGGTGAGCGTGGGGCCGTGGGTGTCCTTGGAGTCGCGGACGTGGACGGTGCCGGGTGAGGTGGCGACTTCGAGGCACTGACCGCCCTGGTCACTGCTGTAGCTGGACTTGAACCACTGAAGCGGGGTGCTCATGCGTCTCCTAGCAAACGGTCCAACAGGCCCTTGGTCTCGTGAGCGTTGAGAGCCTGCGTCCGCAGCATCGCATACCTCCGCTCCAGAAAGGACACCTCGTCGGGGTGGGCGATCAACCAGCCCCGGCGGGGGGCTTCTGTGTAGACGATGCGCTGGTGGTCGACGGTCTCGATGACGGTGAAGGGCCCCACGAGACCGGCGTGGAAGTCGCGGCCCACGGGCATGATCTGGAGGGTCACGGCCGGCAGATCCGCCCACTCCCGTAGGCGTCGCAGCTGCTCGGCGTGAACCTCGTCGCCGCCGAGCCGGTCCATCACCGTCACCTCGGAGACGACGAAGCTGATGGTCGGCGGCTCGGCGCGCCGGAGGATCTCCTGGCGCTCCATCCTTGCCGCCACCCTCTGCTCGATCTCGTCCTCCGTCAGCGCCGGCACGTCGTTCAGGAACACCGCCCGCGCGTACGCGGGGGTCTGGAGGAGGCCCGGCAGGACCTGGTTGTCGTACCAGGACAGGGCCAGCGCCTCCCGTTCCAGATCGATGTACTCCTCCGCCCAGCGCGGGAACAGGTCGATCTCCGGCATGTTCTCCAACGCGACCGACAACGCCCCCTTGGTGTCGAGGAGTTCGTCGAGCTGGGCCGCGAGGTCCGGTTTCAGTGTGCGCCTGCCCTGCTCGACGGAGGCGATGGTCTCCTCGTCCACGGCGACCTCGTCGGCGAGGGCCCGCTGGGTGAGACCGGCCGCCCGCCGGAAGGTGCCGACGAGGGACCCGACCATCTTCACGGCGGTCGCGTTCTTCCGGCGCCGCGTACTGAGGCTCTTGTTGCTCATGCCGGTGAACTCCCCATTTCGGGGCGTACGTTCACCCGTTGTCACCCGTACAGGAAATCTGTACGGGTTCCTCAGCCCTGGAACACGTCCCGGAACACGCTCCGGAACAGCTCCGGGTACGGACACTCCTCCAGGGGTTTCCCGGGGCGGTCGGCCCACCGCCACCAGTGGTGCCGCTCGGCGCAGCGCCACAGCGTGCGGCAGGCGCGCGTGTCGTCGTCCTCGCGGTGGACCAGGAGCATGCCGCCGGACTTCAAGGGCCCGTCGCAGGCGGGGCAGGGGTCCGGGGTCGGCATGGGGGCACTGGACGGGGGTTCGTCCACCCGGAGCGGTGCGTGCTCGATGCGCCGGCCGTCCCCGAAGATCCTGAGGTACTCGTCGAGCTTCGGAGGGCGGTAGTCGCTCTCGTGCTCGTACCGCTTCAGGACGGAATCGGACACGGCCTCGCACCCGTCGAGGACATGGTCCTCGGGTGCCCTCGGCTCCTTCGGGTCCCTGGGCTCCTCCGCCTGACCGATAGGCCGGTTCACAACCCGGAACACCTTGTAGAACTTCACCCGCGAATAGTGCCGCGGGCCCAGCGGGTCCGGTCGTACGGCGAAGTCGGCGCTCTTGTCCGGCTTCATCTCGTCCGGCCCCTTCTCGCTGAGGACCCGGGTGTCGAATTCGAGGCCGTACCGGCCGGCGTGCCCGACCATCCACAGCAGGGGGAGGTCGGACAGCCCCGAGTCCGCCTCGCCGCCCCCGACATCGGTGTGCACCCCGGCGAACCAGATCTGTTGCAGCTCCTGGCCCTGCTCGGCGGCGCCCTTCTGCTGGTGCCAGAGCGTCGGCGGGAACGCGGAGCGCTGCTCGTCGATGGCCAGGGCGTGGAAGGCGCCGTTGACCCAGCTGCTGAGGGTGGTGTCGTGGAAGGCCCAGCGCTTGTTGAAGCGGTCGACGAGCGGGCGCAGGAACCAGGGGGCCGGAACCGGGATGCCGAGGGAGCCGACCGTGTCCCAGACGCCGACGAAGCGGATCTCCGTCTCGTGGGCGTAGGCCTGGCGGAAGAGGGTGGCCGCCACGCTGGTCGGCTGCTTGGTGCGGCTGCGGTACAACGCCCACGCCTCGCCGATCCGGTCGGCCTGCTCCCGGCGCAGGATGCCGCAGTTGCGCACCAGCCCGGCCAGGCTGCGCGCGGTGAACGCGCCCCGGCTGAAGCCGAACAGGTACAGGCGGTCGCCGGGTTGGTAGGTCTGGACGAGGAAGCGGTAGGCGTCGAGCACGTTCCTCGACAGGCCCAGGCCGAAAGCCCCGCCCCGCAGCCGTTCGGGCCGCTGGGCGCCGACCCCGCTGTGGTAGTACACCCGCTGTTCCGTGCCGACGGCTGTGCGTGGCCGTACGGCCAGGGCCACCTTGGCCACATTGGTCTTGTGCGACTGATCGGCGCGATTCCAGGTCCCGTCGCAGCAGACCACCAGATGTCTGGCCATGCTGTGCCTCCTCTGCCCGAGGTCCTGTAGACAGGACTCCGCGACGGTTCGGGAGATACAGCCAGTACCGCAGGGACCGGCCCGGCCCGCAACTCGGTGGC
>NZ_JBHUXV010000245.1:0-6673 GCF_042669125.1 Streptomyces sp. NPDC057253
GGGGGGGGGGGGGGGGTGGGTTGGGGGGGGGGTGGGGGTGGGGTCTACTTGGGGCTGTGGGGGGGGTGGGGGGGGCCGCCGGGGGGGGGCCGGGGGGCCCGGGGGTGGGTCAGACGTGGCGGAAGGTGATCTCGGCGAGCTCGGCGCGGGCCTCCTCGCAGGTCTTGCGCCCGTTGGCGAGGTCAGCGATCAAGTTCACGGCGTGGTATTCGCCCTCGTCGGTGGCGTCGGAGAGGCGTCCGGCGATCTCGGAGATCAGCTCGAAGACGTCGGCGTCCGCGTCGCCGGTCTCCTCGAACTCCTCGTCGTCGTCCAGGTCCTCGTCCTCGGCGACGTCGCCCTCGTCCTCGTAGCCAGCGACCTGCCACTGCTTGGCCGTCTGGTCCCAGATGACGGACCAGGCGTTGTGGTCGGTGAGGGTGCCGTCGAGGTCGATGCCGACGGGCATCCCGGCGTCAACCGCGGCGTTCAGCGCAGTGGCGATGTCCACCCAGTACGAACGCTCGGTGCGCGGGACGACCGCGGTGTCGGTCTCACCCGGGCTGACGGGCTGTGACGGGGCGTCACCGGGCTCACTATCGAGGGGCTCCAGCAGCGCGTACGCGGCCTCTCGGTCACCGAGGAGGTACTCGATCGCGTAGTCCCCGAGCAGCTCCCGGCGCAGCCATCCGCGCTGCTCTGCGATGAAGCCCTTGTCGTCCCAGGCGCCGTCGCCGATGTGCGATGACGTACCGGTTTGGTCCGCCCGGTCGAGCCGGGAGGCTGGGAAGCCGTACTCCAGCGCGGTCTCCCGGGACCAGACGCCGGCAGGCATCTCGCAGACGTTGGACCAGCCGACGTACTGGTCTCGGTCACGGTCGGGTTTGACGATCAGGCAACGCAGGCGCGGGTCGTGGCTGGCCTTCTCCTCGGTGAGCTGGGCCTTAGTCGTCGCCAGTTCGCGGCGGGTGTCCTCCAGCTCGATGGCGGTCTTGGTGTACAGACCGACGGCGTGCTGCGCGCGGCCCTCCAAGGTCAGCGGGAGCTTGTCCTTGACCATGGCGGCGTCGTGGACGTCGCGGGCCCATCGGGCGTCGCCGAGCGCTGTGTGCGCGACGTCCTTCGTGGGCGGCTCGACACCGATGGCGAGGGACATGGGGTGTGTGGGCCAGGGCAGTGGTCCGACGGCCTGGACGCCGAGCTTGGCGGCGGCGAGCTGGACGATGTCGTACGGCCGGTAGTGCCATTGGGCGCGGCCTCGGCCGACGAGGCGGCGGAGGTGGCGGTCGTCGAAGGCCGGGTTGCTGCCGACCAGGACGGCGCCGCGGAGGACGTTGACGATGGCGGTGATGACCTCGGCGCGGGTCATCGGTGCGACGTGGCCGCTCTCGTCGGCGGTCCAGGCGGCTTCGGCACCGTCGGGGACGGCGAAGCGCTGCTGGTAGCGGCCGATGCGGAGGGCCTCGGGGTCGGCGCCGGTGAGGTTGGGGCGGATCTGCCAGGCGTACTCGGTGTCGGTGGGCTGGCCGTCCTCGAACTCTCGGAGGATGACGGCGACTTCCCAGGCGTGGCCGATGCTGGCGTCGAGGTGGGTGGTCTCGCAGTCCACGAAGGCGATGGGCAGGGTCATGTGCTGCTGCTCCTGGTGGTGCGGATGGGATGGTGGACGGGGCCGCCCCTGGTTCGGACAGGGGCGGCCGGGCTCGCGGTCAGGCGCAGATGCCGCACCGGTGGTCGGCGATCTCGGTGTTGTGGCAGAAGTCGACGCAGGCACGGCAGTACGCGGTCTTCGGCTGGTTCGCGCGACGGATGCGGCGGTCGGTCGGGCCGAACGGCTTCATGCACTTCCCGCACGTCTTGGCGGGCTGCTCTTCCTGGGCGGGTCGTGCGATGCCGGCCTCGACGGCGGCGCGCAGCCACGTCGCGGCTTCGTCGACGAGGAGCTGCTGCTCGTCAGGCCTGAGCCGGTCCAGATTGGGCGTGGTGCCGTAGGGCTCGTGGGCGATCCGGAGGCGGGCCTCGACGAGGGAGCGGACGCGCGGATCGATGGTGGGCTCAGGCACTGCGCACCTCCGTGACGGCCGTCAGCGGCCCGTCAGCGACGGCATCGAGCGCCAGGAGCCGGACGTGATTCCGGATCCGCTCAGCCCGCTGCTCCGAGCCGTGCCCGTCCCACTGCGCCCGCACGTCGGTCACGTCGACCGCGGTCACGTGCCGGAACAGATCGCTGTCGCGCGCGGCGATCGGCCAGGACAGCTGCCAGCCGCCGGCCACGACGTAGAGGTCCTGCGAGCCCTCCAGGTCGTGCGACGGAGCGATCACGGCGGTCGCAGGGTGGAGAGCGGCGATCCAGGCGAGGAGCAGGGCGACTTCACGCTCCGCGTTGTCCCACTCCTGGGCGAACTCGTTCGCGTGGCCCTTCCAGCGCTCGGCGGACTCGCGGGCCAGGCGGAGGTCCTCGGCCTGGCGGGCGCCGGCGGCGAGGGCTTCAGCGAGGTTGGGGCGGTCGCCCGCGGTGCTGCGCGGGGGCGTCATGACGGATGTGACGGGCGTCGGCCTGCGGAACAGGCGCGCGAACCAGGGGCGAACCGGTTCCGGTTCCTGGTTCCTGCGGTTCTTGATCATGGACATGCTCCGGTGGTTGGCCGGAGGTGGGTCCCTGCTCGGGGTCCCTGTCCTCTGTGGGGTGGGTCAGCGGTTGCGGTTGGCGTCAGCTCGTACGCGGTTGAGGTGCCGGAGCTCCTGGTCGATGTACTCGGCCATGAAGCGGTTGTGGCGGGCGTCGGCGAGGGCGTTGTGCTGGCCGGCGGTCTGCTTGGGGAGGTCGTTGGGGCCGAGTTCGGCGAGCTTGGCGAGGGTGACCAGGTCGTCGGACTGCATGGGGATGCCGCGCGGCAGGTTGGTCATCGGGCCCCAGAGCTGGGCGAGGGCGACGTGGTCGTACGCGCTGTAGTACGCCCAGAGCTGGGGGTCGGGGGTGCTGAGGATGAAGTCGGCGACGAGGCGGGCGATCTGTGCTCGGGGCCGAACGTCGGGGTGGTCCAGGTCGAGCCTGTCGATGCCGCGGGTGCCGGGCGGGTTCTTGCAGATGGGCAGGGACGACCACACGTTTTCCATCAGCCAGGGGCTCTGGCGGACGGCAGTCTGGTCGAACTCGCTGCTCACGGCGTACAGCTCGGTTCCGTCCTCTCGGACCATGCCGATGCTGATGAGGTCGATGGTCTTGCCGTCGTCGATGAACTCGGTGTCGTAGTAGATCCGCATCAGGTGTCCTGTCGTGGTGGTGGGAGGGCGTCGAGGCCGTCGCCGATTGCGTCGGCGAGGGTGCGCCAGCGGGCGGCGAGTTCGGGTGCCGTGGCCTCTCGGGCCTGGGCGGCGACGAGGAGGGCCTCCACGAGTTCGGAGGCGTCCCGGGCGCCGCCGGGGAGGCTGAGGAGTGCGGCCATCAGTGGTCCGGTGCGACGGGTGCGGGTGCCGGTGAGGGCGTGGGTACCGGGGTGCCGGCGTAGTGGCAGGCGGTGAGGAGCACGGCGGCCGCGATGGCGGCGAGGGCTCTGGCCATCAGAACGGCGGCTCGGAGTAGCCGGCCTGCTGGTCGACGGCCCAGGGGTCGTCGGCGGGCGGTGGGCCCTGGCGGTACTGCTGCTGCCCCTGGGGGCGCTGCTGGCCCTGCCGTTGTCCGCCCTGGCCCTGCTGGCTTGCAGCGTCCTTGGAGACCTTCGCGACCGAGTACGCGAGGTTGGGGGCGATGCTGCGGATGAGGAGGGCCGGTCGCTCGTGCTTCTGGCCGTCCTTCTCCCAGCGCTCGGTGCGAAGGTCGCCCGAGACGAGGACCTCCATGCCCTTGGCGAGAGTCTCGGCGACGTTCTCGGCGAGGCGCTCCCAGGCGGTACCGCGGACGAAGAAGGTATCGCCGTCCTCCCACTCGTTCGTCTGCTTGTTCAGGCGGCGGGAGTTGAAGGCGAGCGTGACGCTGACGACAGCCTTCTGGGACTGCGTGAAGCGGAGTTCGGGGTCGCCAGTGAGTCGGCCGACTCCGGTCAGGGTGGGCAGCAAGGTCATTCCTCCGTGGGGAGTTGGGGCTGGATGGGGATGGTGGTCTGGTCGGGGTGGACGGTGGGCGTCGTGACGGGCTTGACGGGCGTCAGCGCGGGTCGCGGGCGGGGCACGGGCTTCGGGATCAGGCCGCGTCTCTCTCCGCAGACGGGTCCGTAGCCGCGGGCTCGGGACTCTGGCGTCCGGAGCTGCTCTGGGCAGAACCGGCACTTCATCGGCGCTTCTTTCGGCGGTGGGCGTCGAGGCTGGTCACTCCGGCCGGGAGGGTGCCGGGGAGGTCGAGCTGCTGGACGCGGGCGGGGCAGGTGGCGACGTGGGGCATGTGGAGCCGCTCCCAGCCGGTCTGGGGGAGCTCGGCTGTGGGGCGGCGGGACCGTACGGCGCCGGTTCCGTCGCGCCAGACCGCGGTGTTCCCGGCGGGGTCCGGGGCGGGGTCGACTGCGAGCTTCTTCCCGGCCTCGGTGGTGGTCCACAGCACAGGGCGGCGGCAGTCTCTGCACGGGATCGGTCTCATGGCTTCGTGGTGGTTGGTCGGAAGGCGGCGGTGATGCGGGCCTGGTGGGCGTCGGGCGTGAGGGTGCAGGGTTGGCCGGCGGGGGCTTGGCAGATCCGCTCGGGGCACTGGGTTGACATGACCCTGATCCAGTCGGTTGCGCGTGCGGAGTGCACGTCCCGGCGGCGGTCGACGCTGCCGCGCTGGTTCGTGCAGAGGGCACCCCGGCCCGCCTTGCACCAGGTGCACTGGATGGCTATCGCTGCGAACCGGTACGGGCCGCGGCGGCGAATCTGGACCGTCATGACGCCTCGGCCTCCTGCTCTTGGTCCTCGCGGGCGAGGGCGGCGGCGGACGCGGCCCTGATGCGGTCCTGCTCCTGGTCGTGGTCGAGGAGCGGGAGGCCGGCGGCTTCGCGCTGGGTGTCCTCCAGGCGGATGGGGTGGACGTCGCGGCGGCGCTGGCCGTTGGTGGTGCAGCTGTTGCCGGGGGTGGCGCCGCATTTGCGGCAGGCGCGGCCGCGGGGGTCCTTGCTGGTGTCGCGGTCGGCGGGCATCTTGCCGATGGCGGCGCGGACGGCGGCTGCACGGCCCTCGTACGGGCCATGATCGGCGCCTGGGGGCAGTGCGGGGCGTTCGGCGGCCCCGAGGGATGCCCGGATGCTGCTGGGGCCCGTGAGGCCGTCTCCAGCGGCTCGGATGATCTCCCGGAGGGCGGCAGCGGACTCGGCGCCAGTGTGGTTCGGGTCGCCGTCGATGACGATGTTGGCCAGCTCGATGCGCTCGGCTCGGCGGGCCTTGACCTCGGTGATGATGTCGGCCGGGGCGATGAAGGGCTGCTGGCGGGCGACGACGAGGACGGCGGCGCGGGCCTCGTCGAGGCTGTACGGGGCGAGGATCTCTCCCCAGACGTCGGGGGTGAATTCTCCGATGCGCTGCGCGGGGCAGGCCGCGGCGACGTATTCGAGCAGCATGATCGCTTCGTCCTGGGTCACTGGGCTTGTCCTTCCTGTGCGGCGGTGCGGGCGGCGGCGCGGGCACGGGCGCGGTCGAAGACGGTCGTGCCGGTCGCCTGGTCGTAGAGGGCGTTGGCGGGCTGCTGGCCGGGCGTACGAGCGCCGGGGGTGGCCGTAGAGGCGCCGTTCATGACCTCGTTCACGACGCTGGGCAGCGTCGAGGGGTGAAGGCCGCGTTCCATCCAGCGGGCGATGCCGCGGCGAACCCAGTACGGGTCGATGTGGTCCTCGTCGAGGAGGACCCGGATGTGCTTGGCCACCTGGCCGACTACGGACTTGGGTGGGCGCGAGGTGCAGCGCTCCAGCCACTCGCCCACGATCGTCTGCGCAGTGACTTGGGTGTCGGAGTCGGCGGCCGGAGCGTCGTCGACTGGTTCTCCCTCGAGGACCTCGTCTTGTGCGTCTCCTGTGTCACCGGGGGTTGGTGTGGCGGCGGCACCGGAAGCGTCGGCAGGACCTGCGAGCGGTTCCTGGTGGTTCTCTGACGGTTGACTGGTGGTTAGGGGGGCACTGAGTGCGTGACGTTCGGACGCAGAGTGCGTGACGTCACGCACTGGGAGTGCGTGACTCACGGACTCTGAGTGCGTGACATCCCCCTCTGTCACGTCGTCTGAGTGCGTGACAGTCACGGACTCTCCATGCGTGACAGTCACGGACTCTCCGTGCGTGACACGCTTCGCCCGGGCCCGCCGCTGACGCTCCGCAGCCTGCTTCTTCGCGTCCTCGGCCTCGGCCTCCAGCTCGGCCCAGTCGAACTCCGGCCGCCGCAGGTGCATCTGGAGCTTCCACTTGGTCCGGCCGTTGACCGTGCCCTGCTTCCGGATCAGACCACCGGCTTCCAGGCGACGGAGAGCACGCTGAACGGTCCGCTCGTCGTACCCGGTCCGGTACTGGATCCGCAGGACCGAGGGGTGTGAGTTGGAGCCGTCAGGGCGGGCGTGCTCGCCGAGGACCTGGAGGACGTGCCGCGCCGTGCTGTCGGGCCGGTTCTTCTCGGTCCGCAGCATGGGGGCGTCGTCCATCGCCCAGGAGACAGCCTCGGTGCTCACGCGCTCCTCATTCGATAGGTGGGGTGGTGGCCGGTGGCCCGGCGGCAGGTCTCATCCGCCGGGCCCACGGAGTGACGGGGC
>NZ_JBHUXV010000246.1:0-6512 GCF_042669125.1 Streptomyces sp. NPDC057253
CAGGCCCGCCTGGGTGTGCCGCGTGCGGAGCATGAGCGGTACTTCGCCGAGCTGTTGGGCGATGTGGAGGAGACCACGGCCCCGTACGGCCTGCTGGACGTCCACGGCGACGGCAGCGGTGTGGTGCGCGCGCACCTTGTCGTGGATGAGGAAGTCGGCGGACAGGTGCGGGAAGCGGCGCGTTCGCTGGGTGTGAGTGCGGCGACGGTGTTCCATCTGGCGTGGGCGCGGGTGCTGGCGGCGGTCAGTGGCCGGGATGACGTCGTCTTCGGGACCGTCTTGTTCGGGCGGATGAACGCCGGAGCCGGCGCGGACCGCATACCGGGGCTGTTCCTGAACACTCTGCCGGTGCGGGTGCGGGTGGGATCGTCCGGCGTGGGCGAGGCGTTGTCGGACCTACGGCATCAGCTTGCAGAGCTCCTGGTCCACGAGCACGCCCCGCTAGCCGTGGCGCAGCAGGCCAGCGGCGTGGCGGGCGGCAGCCCACTGTTCACCTCGATCTTCAACTACCGGTACAGGCAGAACGTGAACGCGCTGACCGGGCAGGAGAAGGGCGCCACCGGGCTCGAGGGAATCCGTACGGTGCGGACACGTGAGGTGACCAACTACCCGGTGACCGTGGCCGTCGATGACGCTGGAACCGGATTCGGTCTCACGGTCGACGCGGTGGCAGCGGTGGATGCGGAGCTGATCTGCCGATTGCTGCACACGTGCCTGGGCAGCCTGGTGGCCGCTTTGCAGGATGCTCCAGACCGCCGGTTCGCGGCGGTGGACATTCTGGATGCGGGCGAGCGTCGTCGCATGCTGACGGAGTGGAACGACACGGACGCACCGGTCGCGGTAGGGACTGTTCCGGATCTGTTCGAGGCTCACGTGGCGCGTGCTCCCGAGGCGGTGGCCTTGGTGTCGGGGCATGTCGAGGTGTCGTACGCGGAGCTGGAAGCCCGTGCGAACCGGCTAGCCCGGTACTTGACCGGCCTGGGGGTCGGTCCGGAGTCGCTGGTCGGCGTGTGCCTCAAGCGCGGTGTAAACCTGCAGGTGGCGCTGCTGGGTGTGCTGAAGGCAGGCGGTGCGTACGTGCCGCTGGACGCGGAACATCCGGCGGAGCGTATCGCCTACGTGATGCAGGACGCCGGTGTGGAGATCGTGCTGACCTCGGAGACCCTTTCCAAGGTGGTACCTGCTGGGGACTCGCTGATGGTGGTGCTGGACGATGCGGACGTCGCCGCGGAGGTGGCAGCGCTCGACGCCGCGGCGCTCTCGTGCGACGAGCGCGGCCTGCTGCGACCGGAGCACCCGGCATACGTGATCTACACATCTGGCTCGACGGGGCGGCCGAAGGGCGTGCTGGTCTCGCATGTGGGTGTGGCGAGCCTGGTGGCGGGCCATGTGCGATACCTGGGGGTTGGCCCGGGGGCGAGGGTGGCGCAGTTCGCGTCGGCGGCCTTCGACACCTTCGGGTGGGAGTGGCTGATGGCTCTGCTGTCGGGGGCGGCGTTGGTGGTGGTCCCGGGTGAGCGGAGGCTCGGCCCCGCGCTGCCGGAGTTCCTGACCGAGGCCCGGGTGACACACGCGACGCTGCCACCGGCTGTGCTGGCGACCCTCGACGAGACCTCGATCAGCACGGATACGGTTCTGGTGGTGGCGGGCGAGGCGTGCCCGCCGGAAGTGATGGCGCGTTGGGCGCGGGGCCGGGCGATGTTCAACTCGTACGGACCGACAGAGACCACGGTGGATGCGACGCTTTGGCGTTGCGACGACAAGGCATCAACGGTCCCGATCGGTTCACCGGTGGTGAATACCCGCGTGTACGTGCTGGACGAGCATCTGGAGCCGACACCGGTGGGTGTTGCCGGCGAGCTGTATGTGGCCGGCGTGGGACTGGCCCGTGGCTACGTGCGGCGTGCAGGACTCACGGCGGAGCGCTTTGTCGCGAATCCGTTCGCCGCGGACGGATCGCGGCTCTACCGGACCGGAGACCGGGCACGGTGGACGGCCGAAGGGCAGCTAACCTTTGCCGGCCGTGCGGATGACCAGGTGAAGATCCGTGGCTTCCGGATCGAACCGGGCGAGATCGAGTCGGTGCTCGACGGCCATCCGCAGCTGAGCCAGGTCGCGGTCCTCGCGCGCGAGGATGCCCCAGGTGACAAGCGTCTGGTCGCCTATGTCGTTCCGGCCGATGGAGACTCCGAGTACGGCGCACTGGCCGGATCCGTAAGGGAGTTCGCGGCCGAGTGGCTGCCGACGTACATGGTGCCGTCGGCGGTCGTGGTACTGGATGCGCTGCCGTTGACGGTGAACGGCAAGCTCGACCGCAGGGTTCTGCCCGCGCCTGTATACACGGCGGGGTCCGTCGTAGACCCGTCGCGGAGTCGAGGTCCAGCCGGCCTGCTCGAGGAGGCGGTGTGCGAGGCCTTCGCTCAGGTTCTCGGCGTGCCGGCATTCGGCGTCGACGATGATTTCTTCGCGTTGGGAGGGCACTCGCTCCTGGCGGTGACGCTGATGGAGGAACTCCGGGCCAGGGGCGTGTCGGTGTCGATGCGCGATCTGATCACCAATCCCACGCCGGCGCGACTGATGAGCACGCTGAACCTGTCGTCCGTTCAGGACGCGCTGGGCGGACTCCTCCGGATCCGGACCGGCGGTGCCAAACCCGCCTTCTTCTTCGTTCATCCCGGAGGCGGCTTGAGCTGGTGCTACCTGCCTTTCGCCCGCTCCATACCGGACGACCATCCGCTGTACGGGCTCCAGGCTCCGGGGATCGACGGCAAGGGCGAGCTGTCGCGGTCCGTGGCGGAGATGGCTGCCGGGTACGTCGAGCAGATCCGCTCGCTGCAGGAGACCGGTCCCTACTACCTGGTGGGCTGGTCCTTCGGGGGGACTCCGGCGCATGAGATTGCCGTACGGCTGCGCGCCGAGGATGAGGAAGTGTCGCTGATCCTCATGGACGCCTATCCGCCGGGCCGACTGGACGCTCACGGTGCTGGAGAGCATGCGCCGGACAGGGAGAAGGAAGCGGACGATGGGAGCGGCGCCGAGCTCGACGACAACACCGAGCTGGTCCGCAGGATCCGTGCCGACCTGGGCCACCTTCTCACTGGCTTCACGGATGAGGAACTCGAGCTCATGGCACGCGCGTACCGCAACAATGCGGTGATCAAGGCGGAGCATGTGTACGGCCGGTTCGACGGGAATGCGCTGCTGCTCGTCGCGGAGCAGGGCAAGCCGGCGAGCTTCCGCCCGACCGCACCATGGGAGCCCTACATCACCAAGGAGATGTCCGTCGTCCGTCTGCCCAGCGAGCATTCGGACATGGTCCAGCCAGACGTGCTCGCGTCGGCATGGGAGGTCATGTCGCAATGGCTGCGCTCGCAGTGACGGTGAACCGAAGCTTGAGGTAGCTCTCGACGCGTCCTGACAGTCGACGAGGCCCCGTCCGAACGAACGGTTCGGACGGGGCCTCGTCGTGTCCCACCAGTCCTGCGCTGTGCACAGCCGTCACGTCTCTCGAATTCTCAACGCCGCTAGCTACCTATTGTGCTAGGGTCCTAGTTAAATGAAGGAGGGAGGGGATAGCGCCTTGATCGACTTTCACGTGGACGTTCAGACCGGCGTGGCGCCGTACGCGCAGCTGGTTCAGCAGGTCCGCCAGGCTCTGCGGCTGGGCCTGCTGAACGTGGGGGACCAGCTGCCCACGGTCAAGGAAGTCGTCGCCAAGGTGGCGATCAACCCCAACACCGTCCTCAAGGCCTATCGAGAACTCGAGCATGAGGGCCTTGTGTCACCACGTCCGGGAGTCGGGACCTTCGTGACCCGGACCCTCACGGATGACTCTCTTGCGGCGCACGAGCCGTTGCGTCAGGAGCTGCAGCAATGGCTCGACAAGGCGTACCGCGCGGGGCTCGACGCAGAGAGCATCGAGGCTCTCTTCATGACCACATTCCGAACTGCCGTAAAGGTGAGGAAATGACGCTCGTCCTTGAGGCCGACGGCCTCGGCAAGCGGTACGGACGCCATCAGGCTCTGACCGACTGCAATCTGAAGATTCCGATGGGCCGGGTCATCGGTCTCGTCGGCCCGAACGGCGCCGGCAAATCCACACTTCTGGGGTTGACCTGTGGGCTGGTCAAACCGACCGAGGGCAGCATCAAGGTGCTCGGCAGCGAGCCGGCGGACAGCGCGGCGCAGTTAGCGCGTGTCGGCTTCGTGGCGCAGGACACCCCGGTCTATGCGAACCTGACCATCGCCGAGCATCTCCGGATGGGCGCCAAGCTGAATCCGCGCTGGGACCAGGAACTAGCCGAGCGGCGGATCCGGCAGCTCAACCTCGGCTTCGACCAGAAAGCCGGAGGTCTCTCCGGGGGGCAGCGTGCCCAACTCGCCCTGACTGTGGCAGCCGCGAAACGGCCAGAGCTGTTGATCTTCGACGAGCCGGTTGCAGCCCTGGACCCGCTGGCCCGGCGCGGGTTCCTGCAGAACCTCATGGAGTTCGTGGCGGAGCTCGAGGCCAGCGTCATGCTTTCCTCGCACCTGCTCGGCGACCTGGAGCGGGTCTGCGACTACCTGATCGTCATGGGCTCGGGTCGCGTTCAAATGGCCGGTGAGGCCGATGACCTCGTGGCCCACCATTACCGCCTGGTGGGAGCGCCCGGAGACTTCGACAACCTGCCTCCGGAGATCGAGGTCATCCAGGCCGAGCACGCCACCCGGCAGAGCACGCTGATCGTGCACTCACCCGGGCCGATCCCCTACTCCATTTCGGGGGCCTCACATCTCGATCTCGAGGACATCATCCTCGCCTACATGAGCCGAGCGGCAAACGCTTCCCTGGCGGGGACGGCTCCGAAGTCGCTGGAGGCACACCGATGATCTGGCTCACCTGGCGTCAGTTCCGTGTCCAGGCGCTCACAGCTGCGGGTGCCCTGGCCGCCATCGCGATCTACATCGTCATCCTCGGGATGCAGATCCGGAGCTCCTACGACAGTGACGTTGCGGGATGCACCTCCAACTGCTCATCCGCCAGACAGCACTTTCTGGGGCAGTACGAGAGTCAAGTCATTCTTGTCAGCGTTGTACTCGTGGTGGTCCCCGCGATCATCGGGATCTTCTGGGGCGCACCACTGATCACGCGTGAAGTGGAAACAGGCACTCACCGTCTGGTCTGGAACCAGAGTGTGACCCGAAACCGCTGGCTCACCGTCAAGCTCGCGTTCATCGGCCTGGCAAGTGCGGCTCTGATCGGCCTCCTCAGCCTGCTCCTCACCTGGGCTGCCAGCCCGTACGACGAGGTGGAGGGCAACAGGTTCGGTGCCCTGTCCTTCATCTCCCGGAACATCACCCCGATCGGCTACGCCCTCTTCGCCTTCGTCCTGGCGACCGCGATCGGTCTCCTGGTACGTCGCACGATGCCGGCCATGGCGATCACCCTCGGGGTTCTCGCGGCCATCCAGATCGTGGTGCCCTTCGCCGTCCGACCGCACATTCAGCCACCCGTCAAGGAGACGGTGGCCATGAGCGGTGACATCTCCCAGAGCCCGAGCATCAACATCGGTAGCAGTGGGGTCAATGTCGTGGACTTCGCGATCCCGGGTGCCTGGGTACTGGATTCCGAGAATGAACTGCTCGACGCGCAGGGCAAGCAGGTCACCGAATCCGAGATCAGCGACTGTTCCTCCGGCTCGAACTACGCGGAGGAAGTGGCCTGCATGGGCAAGAAGAACCTGCACTTCAATGTGAGCTACCAGCCCGCGGATCGCTACTGGACGTTCCAGTGGATCGAGCTGGCCGGATACCTCGTGCTCGCCGGACTGCTGGCCCTCTTCTGCCTCAAGCGGATCCGCCACCCTCTCATCTGAGACCGCCAACAGGTGGCGCACTGACAGTCGGGTCACCGACCAGCACGTCGGCTGGTCGCTGACCCGACTGCTGTTTCCCGGATGGTCACCTACGAGGGGAGAGCGGTTCCTATGGTCCGGGTCGGCGTCTTTGCTCGCTTTGTGCTCTGCGGTGGCGGTTTGGGGATCGCCTCCAGCGCCGCGGTGCCCCTTCTCGCGATGCAGATGCCATGGGTCTTGGCCAACGCACTGATCACTGTCGCGGCAACCATCCTCGCCACCGAACTCCATGCCCGCTTCACCTTCGGATCGGGACAGCGCTGCGGAATACGTCGCCACGTGCAGTCCGCCACTACAGCGGTGGCCGCGTACATGGCCACGACCGCGGCGATGCTCGTTCTGCATCCCACCCCCGGCACGCTGCACGAGCAGGTGGTGTACCTGACAGCATCGGCGCTGGCCGGACTCGGCCGGTTCGCACTGCTTCGCCTCTTCGTGTTCGTGACGGCGTCGGGTGTCGTAGCGGTGCAGCCAACGGAACGCGTCGATGCTCTGCGGCAGGCGTCGTCGAACGCCAGCCGACGCAGGCGGAGTGAAGCGAGGCCGATGCCGGTGGCCAGGTAGAGGAACTTCCCGCCATCCACGGGGAGATGGGTGATATCGCAGACACACCTGTGG
>NZ_JBHUXV010000247.1:0-6509 GCF_042669125.1 Streptomyces sp. NPDC057253
CACGCCCGCACTGGCGCCGCCGCCACGCCTCGCTCGCCGTACAGGCCTCCGAGGACCGCTGGTATCTCATCAACGCCACCCCCGACATCGGCGACCAGATCGAGGACTGCCCGGCCCTGCATCCCGGTCCCGGTTCGCGGCGGACCCCGATCGCCGGGCTGGTCCTGACCGACGCGGAACTCGACCACACCCTCGGCATCGCCCGGCTCCGCGAAGCCGGCGCCGACGGCCTGGAGTTGCTCACCACCACTCCTGTGCGCGACGCCCTCACCTCCGGGCTGCGCCTGGAGGCCGTCATCGGCCCGTACACCCCACTCACCTGGCGGGACTTACCCCTCCATCGCGCCGAACCACTCATCTCGGATTCGAGAAAGCCCACGGACTCCCAGGACTCCGCCATCACCGTCACCGCGATCCCCATCTCCGCTAAACGCCCCCGCTACGCGGTCGACTTGGCCGGCCTCGGAGCGGATCCCGCGGGAGGGTCCACGGGATCCGTTGATCCATGGGTCGTCGCGCTCCTGCTCACCGACCGCGCCACCGGGGCGAGTGCCGTCTACGCCCCCGCGCTGGCGGCCTGGCCGGACGCCCTGCAGTCCGCGGTCGCCGAAGCCGACTGCGTGATCGTCGACGGCACGTTCTGGGACGACGAGGAACCCCGGCGTACGGGCATCTCCGCACGCACCGCGACCGGCATGGGGCACCTGCCCATCGACGGGCCGGACGGCACGGCGGAGCGTCTGGCTCGGCTCGGCGCCCGCTGTCTCTACACCCACCTGAACAACACCAATCCCCTCGTCGATCCGGACGCCCCGCAGTACAAGCGGCTCGCGGAACGGGGCATCGAGGTGGCCGGCGACGGAATGGTGATCCAACTGTGAGCACAGGCATCGGCACCCGTACCGCAACGGCCTTCGAGGACCGGCTCAGGGCCGTGGCCCGCGACCGCTACCACGACCGCCATCCCTTCAACGTACGCATGCACCAGGGGGAGGTGACGCCCGACGAGGTGCGCCGCTGGATCCTCAACCGATTCCACTACCAGCGGCACATCCCCGTCAAGGACGCCCTCATCCTGGCCAAACTGGACAGCTCGCGGCTCCGCCGCATGTGGCTGCGGCGGATCGAGGACCACGACGGCCGGACCGAGGGAGAAGGCGGAATCGAGCGGTGGCTGAGGCTGGGCGAGGCCGCGGGACTCCACCGAACCGAGCTGTTGTCCGGCAAGGGGGTACTGCCCGGCGTACGCCTGGCGGTGGACGGATATGTCAACTTCTGCCGGCTCCGCTCTCCGCTGGAGGCCGTCGCGGCCTCGCTCACCGAACTGTCCGCCCCGGGCATCATGCGCACACGGATCGCCGCGTTCGAACGCCACTACCGGTGGATCGACGCCGACGGACTCGCGTATTTCCGGGTCCGCGAGACCCAGGGCCGCCAGGACAGCGGGGAGGCCCTCGGCCTCGTACGGGACTGGGCACGCACCGAGGCCGACCAGGAACGAGCGGTGGCCGCCCTCGCCTACAAGTGCGACGTGCTGTGGTCGCTGCTCGACGCGATCGACCACGCCGACGGCAAGGAGCGGCCGTGACCGGGTGGCGGCCGGCGCTGGCGCGCTCGGTCGTTCTTCGCCACGACCGGGTCCGCCGGACGGACCTGCTGGTCCTGCCGGAGCGGGTGGTGGTCCTCAGCGGCCGGGCGCCGGACATCCTCCGGCTGTGCGACGGCCACCGGCAGGTCGCCGAGATCGTCGACGAGCTGACGGAGCGTTTCCCCGACGCCCCCGTGGCGGACGAGGTACCCCGGTTCCTCGACCGGGTACGCGAGGAGGGCTGGCTGCGATGACCCGCCCTCCCGCTCCCTGGGCCCTGCTCGCCGAACTCACCCACGCCTGCCCGCTGTACTGTCCCTACTGTTCCAACCCCCTGGAACTGACCCGCCGTTCCCGCGAACTGTCCACCGAGCAATGGTCGGACGTGCTGCGGCAGGCAGCGGAACTCGGCGTCGTCCACACCCATCTGTCCGGCGGCGAGCCCCTGCTGCGTCCCGACCTGACGTCCATCGTCGCCGCGGCCGAGTCGGCCGGGATCTACACCCAACTGGTCACCAGCGGCGTCGGGTTGAGCGCGGCGAGGATGTCGGCGCTCACCTCCGCCGGGCTGCGCAGCGTCCAGTTGTCGGTGCAGCACGCGGATCCGGCGGCCTCGGACCGGATCGCCGGGCGGCGGTCCTTCGCGGCCAAGGAGCGGGCCGCCGCCGTGGTACGGGCCGCGGGGCTGCCGTTGGGCCTCAACGTCGTCCTGCACCGCGACAACCTCGACGCGATCGACCAGCTCGTGGACCTCGGTGTGGCCTGGGGCGCGGAGCGGATCGAACTGGCCAACGTCCAGTTCTACGGATGGGCGCTGCGCAACCGCACCACACTTCTGCCGACCCGCGACCAGCTCTCCCGCGCCCGGGAGACGGTCGAGCGCAGGCGGGAACAACTGGCGGGCACCACCGAACTGGTGTGGGTGGTGCCGGACTACTTCGACGGCGCGCCGAAGCCGTGCATGGGAGGCTGGGGAGCGGTGTCCCTGACCGTCGCCCCGGACGGCAGCGTCCTGCCGTGCCCCGCGTCCGGGGACCTGCTGGGCCCGGACGTGCCGAACGTGCGGGACCGGTCCCTGGAGTGGATCTGGACCACGTCCCCGGCCTTCAACCGCTACCGCGGCACCGAGTGGATGAGCGGACCCTGCGGCGGCTGCCCGCGCCGGGAGACGGACTTCGGCGGCTGCCGCTGTCAGGCCCACGCGCTCACCGGTGACGCCGCCCGCACCGACCCCGCCTGCGCGCTCTCCCCGGACCACGCCCTCGTACGCGCCCTGGCGGACGCGCCGCCCGCGGAATCCCCGCTCACGGACCCGGCACGCTACGTCTACCGCAGCCCTGGCCCGCCGCCGCACCGGCGTACACGGACCAGGGGCTGAACAGGGTCACTTCGTGATGTGCGTCCTCGTGTTCGGCAAGTCCTCAGAGCATCCCGGAGGGGGCTTCGTCGATGCCGAGCAGAAGCACGCCGTAATCCTCTTCGACGACGTGGGAGGTGAACTGGACGTGCCGCGACCCCACTGCGAAGTCCCGCCAGTACCGCTGCAACGGGTTGGAGCTGTCCAGGCCGGTGGATCCGTGCAGGTCCAGCAAGTCCTCCAGTGCGCTACGGCATTCCCGCACAGCGGCGATCAGATCCATCCGGACTCGCGCACGCTCTTCGGCGGCAAGTACCTCGCCGGGCTGTGTGGCGTCGACTGCGGCGGCGATCCCGAGCATGCGCCGCTCAGCGGTGTCGATCTTGTGCGCGGCGACGGCGAGGTTCCTCCGGGCACCGGGAGAGTCGGCCAGAGTGGGGTGGGCGGGGTTCGGCGATGTCCGCTTGGCAAGGACATTGACCACGATGTCGAGGGCGCCGCGCGCGGCACCCCACAGGGGAGCGAACAGCCCGACCGCGATAGCGATGTTGGATGTCGCAGCGGCGATCCGGGGCAGGTCGACCAGATGAGAATCGGGGACCCACACGTCGCGGCCGACGAGAGTGTGGCTTCCGGTGCCGCACAGTCCCGCCATGTGCCAGTCACGGTCGATGATCAGATCCCGGGTGCGGGCGAACACCGCAGCCGGCTGCGGCGGGCGGTCACCCTCCCCGGGCAGTTGCACGGAAAGTATCGCCCAGTCGGCGAGTTCACATCCCGAGGCGTAGGACCATCGGCCGGAGACGCGCAGCCCGCCGGGCTCACGGACGGCCGTCCCCGGCCGAGCGGACGCACAGGCCACGCTGTCGACATCGCGAAACGCATCCGCGTATGCCTCGTCCGACGTGCCGACCTGCAACACCCGCTTCGCTTCGAGGTTCGTGGCCGCGACCCAGGCCGTCGAGGGGCAGCCGCGTCCGAGTTCAGCCAGGAACCGGACCCTCGTGCTGAGGTCGGCCTCGATCCCTCCATCGGATCGGCGGACGCCCAAGGCGAACGCGCCCGCAGCCCGAGCAGCGGCGGCACTCACGCCGGTGATGCGCCGATCTCGCTCGGTCGCCGCGGCTTCGACCGCTGCTTGCTTCGCCGCCGTACGGGCGGCATCGAGTAAGGGGACGGACGCGCCGTCGATACTTCTGGTCGTCATGCGACAGGCAACTTTCCTTGATCTACATGTATTCCTCTGGTGGCGCCGTCTGCCGGCGCGCGAGCGGGCGGCCTGCTCACCGAGCCGTACGTGCTGTGCGGACTCCGTGCGCCCGGGGGGAGGCGATGTCCAAGCGCACGCCTCCGCCGGGCCCCGCCGCCGCACCGTCTGATCAGGGGCTGTGTGCGGCCGGGTTGCGCGATTGCGGCCAGTGGGACAGGGCCTTCGGGGAGACCCAGGTACTGCCGGGCGGCCCGTTCACCGTTCCCCGTGCACCAGCTCCGGCACTCCGCGCTCACTCACGCTGCCGCGGACTGCGCGAACACCCCCACCCTGCCGACCCAGCCCGGACACACCTCGGTCGCCTCGCCGGCCGACTTTGGCCGCACGCTCGCCTCACAGCCAAAGCATCCTCCACTTCTGCCGACGCGTCAGACTTTGATTCCGAACAGTTTTTCCGCATTTCGGAACGCAATTTTTTCCTTGGCTTCGCGCGGCAAAGCGACTCCCCGGAACCAGTCGGTCTGGGTTTTCATATTCGCAAACGGGTAGTCGGTTGCGAACATCACTCGATCCACGCTTATGTACTTCAGCAGGAGATCTAGGAGTTCAGTCTGGGGGAATGCGCTGGTCGTGAACCAGAAATTGTCGTGGAAATACTGCTCGAACGGCTTGTCCAGGCTCTTCTCGGTCACTTCGCTCATCTTCTCCACGATGCGTTCGTAGAAGAACGGGAGCCCTTCTCCCATGTGGCCGATGATGATCTGGAGCTTGGGATGCCTGTCGAACACCCCTGAGGTGATCATTCGGAGGCACTGAGTAACGACTTCCTGGTGCCATCCATATGCGGAGATGCTGAGAACCTGGTCCTGGAACTCCTTCTGGTATTCCGGCAGCATATTGCTGTAGTAGATCTGGAAAACCTCGTCTGGCGGCAGCCCCGGATGGATGTATATCGGCACATCAAGGGCTTCGGCGCGCGCCAGCAGGGGCTCAAAGTCGGGATGGTCGAGGAATTTCTTCCCGATGATTCCATTGGTCAGACATCCCAGGAAGCCATCTTCCCGAACTGTGCGTTCCAGTTCGTCTGCCGAGGCCTCCGGACTCTGCAGCGGCAAGGTGGCAAATGCCTGAAACCGCCTCGGATGGGTGGCCATCGGCCCATCGACGAGCATCTTGTTGAGACGATACGCAAAATCGATGCCCTTCCGGCCTTTGACATTCTGCACACCGGGCGTATGTGCGGAGAGGACTTGAACGTTGAGCCCCGCCTCATCCATTGCACCGAGGCGGCGCTTCCCGAGCTCGGCAAGACCAGTGTCCTCGAGGAACAGCCTGTCGTTCAGCACCATCAACTCGTGGGTGGAGAAGGTCTCTTCCGTGCCGATGAAGGGCAGGTCCCGGTCTCGCTGCGAATAATCCGTAGTATCGTCCGCTTCCGTGTGGGAGGCAATGGCATGCGTGGACAAGCCGGCGCCAATGCCAAGTGCCGTGCCGGCCAGAAAGCCGCGGCGTCCCATCGTGAGGCGCTTCAGAGGGTTTGCGTTGGACTCCATGTCAGTTTCTCCTCAGGTGTTTGTGTGGTGCGGTATGCGTGCGGCATTCGTCTGCAAGATTCTTCAGATCGCCCCCTTCGTCGTTACCAGGCGCGCCAAGGTGTCCACCCGCGCCGGCCACGCCGGTCCCGCCGAAGCACTGCAGCCGCGTTACACGACGGCGTGGTGCGCGATGGCAACGTTCTCCGGTGCGGATTGGGTCCCGGTCGGGAACGCCGCTACTCGTCCGAACCGGCGCCACCTGGCGGCGCGTGCGTGCATGCCTCGGCCATCCTCAGTACGAGTTGCAGCGCTTGTCTCGATGCCTACTTCCTAGCGAGCGAACCTGAGACGACTGTTAATGCGGTGCTCAGGCCGGTTGGCCAGCCATGTGCCCGGCGCACAGGCCGGCGTTGAGGTCCTGCCCGGTGGACAAGGCCCGGGCGACACAGTCGTCGCGCCGGAGCGGCAACGCCTCGCCTTCCACCCGTCCGTGGGGGAGGTGACGGTGTTGACCCGCGTCCGGTCCACGCGGCCGCGGCGTCGCGGACCTCCGCGCGGTCGACGAGGTGGACGAGGTCGAGCAGGAGCCCACGACCCTCGCAGCAGGTTCGCCGACTGGGTCACCGCGGTGACGACGTCCGGGTCGGGCCGCTCCAGCGTCAACTTCACGCCCGTGCAACGGGTGTTGACGAACCGGTGGTCGTAGCCCAGGTCGCACACGTCCGTGCCGGCGACGTACCGGTGGGCGTCATCGAGGTCCATCAGACCGGAGAACATCTCTCACAGCGCCCTGGTCTGCGGGCCCGGTCGCATCAGGGC
>NZ_JBHUXV010000248.1:0-6370 GCF_042669125.1 Streptomyces sp. NPDC057253
CCGTACGTGACGTACGGGGCCCTTCTCGTCGTATGCCCTACGACCGGTTGCGCGCCGAGGTCACGCGGTAGACGTCGTACACGCCCTCCACTCCCCTGACCGCCTTCAGGACGTGGCCCAGGTGCTTGGGGTCGCCCATCTCGAAGGTGAAGCGGGAGGTGGCGACGCGGTCGCGGGAGGTCTGGACGGCCGCGGAGAGGATGTTGACGTGCTGGTCGGACAGGACGCGGGTGACGTCCGAGAGGAGCCGGGAGCGGTCCAGGGCCTCGACCTGGATGGCGACCAGGAAGACCGAGGACTGGGTGGGGGCCCACTCGACGTCCAGGATGCGCTCGGGCTCGCGGGACAGTGACTCCACGTTGACGCAGTCGCTGCGGTGAACCGATACGCCACTACCGCGGGTGACGAAACCGATGATCGGGTCGCCCGGCACGGGGGTGCAGCAGCGGGCCAGCTTGACCCACACGTCCTCGACGCCCTTGACGATGACACCCGGGTCGGCGTTGGTGCGCCGCTTGCGGCTGCGGCCGCGGGTCGGCGGGACCGACTCGTCGATCTCCTCGGTGGCCGCCTCCTCGCCGCCGAGCGCCTGGACGAGCTTCTGCACGATGTTCTGCGCGGAGACATGGCCCTCGCCGATCGCCGCGTAGAGCGCGGAGATGTCCGAGTACCGCATCTCGTGGGCGAGCGTGACGAGGGAGTCGCCGGTGAGGATGCGCTGGATCGGCAGGTTCTGCTTGCGCATCGCGCGGACGATGGCGTCCTTGCCCTGCTCGATCGCCTCGTCGCGGCGCTCCTTGGAGAACCAGGCGCGGATCTTGTTGCGGGCCCGCGGCGACTTGACGAAGTTCAGCCAGTCCCGGGACGGTCCGGCGCCGGGTGCCTTGGACGTGAAGACCTCGACCAGGTCGCCGTTGTCGAGGGTCGACTCCAGCGGTACCAGACGGCCGTTGACGCGCGCTCCTATGGTGCGGTGGCCCACCTCGGTGTGCACCGCGTACGAGAAGTCCACCGGGGTGGCCCCGGCCGGCAGCGCTATGACGTCGCCCTTGGGCGTGAAGACGAAGACCTCGTTGCGCGAGAGGTCGAAGCGCAGGGATTCCAGGAACTCCCCGGGGTCCTCGGTCTCCTTCTGCCAGTCGAGGAGCTGGCGCAGCCACGCCATGTCGTTGAGGTGGTCGTCCTTGCCGGTGGTCCGCGGCTGGTCGGAGCGGACCTTGGAGGTGCCGGCGACGGCCTCCTGCTTGTACTTCCAGTGCGCGGCGATGCCGTACTCGGCACGGCGGTGCATGTCGAAGGTGCGGATCTGGAGTTCGACCGGCTTGCCGTTGGGCCCGATGACCGTCGTGTGCAGCGACTGGTACATGTTGAACTTGGGCATCGCGATGTAGTCCTTGAACCGCCCCGGGACCGGGTTCCAGCGGGCGTGGACGGTGCCCAGCGCCGCGTAGCAGTCGCGGACGGTGTCCACCAGGACGCGGATGCCGACCAGGTCGTAGATCTCCGCGAAGTCACGGCCGCGGACGATCATCTTCTGGTAGACGCTGTAGTAGTGCTTCGGGCGGCCGGTGACGGTGGCCTTGATCCGGGCCGCGCGCAGGTCCGACTGCACCTCGTCGGTCACTATGGCCAGGTACTCGTCACGCTTCGGTGCCCGCTCGGCCACCAGTCGTACGATCTCGTCGTACATCTTGGGGTAGAGGATCGCGAAGGCGAGGTCCTCCAGCTCCCACTTGATGGTGTTCATGCCGAGGCGGTGGGCGAGCGGAGCGTAGATCTCCAGCGTCTCGCGGGCCTTCTTCTCCTGCTTCTCGCGCTTGAGATAGCGCATGGTGCGCATGTTGTGCAGGCGGTCGGCGAGCTTGATGACCAGGACGCGCGGGTCCTTGGCCATGGCCACGACCATCTTGCGCACGGTCTCGGCCTGCGCGGCCTCGCCGAACTTGACCTTGTCGAGCTTGGTGACGCCGTCGACGAGCAGGGCGACCGAGTCGCCGAAGTCGCGGCGGAGCTGGTCGAGGCCGTACTCGGTGTCCTCGACGGTGTCGTGCAGCAGGCCCGCCATGAGGGTGGCGGGGTCCATGCCGAGCTCGGCGAGGATCGTGGTGACCGCGAGCGGGTGGGTGATGTACGGGTCGCCGCTCTTGCGCTTCTGGCCGCGGTGCCAGCGTTCGGCGACCTGGTAGGCCTTCTCGATCTGGCGCAGGGTCGCGGTCTCGATCTTCGGGTCGTTGCTGCGCACTATCCGCAGCAGCGGCTCCAGGACCGGGTTGTACGGGTTGGAGCGCTGGACGCCGAGACGGGCCAGGCGGGCGCGGACGCGGTTGGAGGAGCCGGTGCGGGCGGGCTGGCCGGCGTTCGGGCGGGGCGCGGGGGCCGACTGCGCGGGGCCCTCGGCCGGGGCCGGCTTGGGCCGCGCCGACTCGGCCGGCTTGTCGACGGGCGCGGACTGGGCGTGCTCGACCGGCCCACGGGCGTCGTTCGTCGCGGTCTTCGCGTCCGGCGCGGGCTTCGCCGCGGGGGCCGAGGCGGGCTCGGGCTTGGCGGCGGTAAGGGGCTGGGCCTCGTCTGGCAAGAGGACTCCTCGTGCGCGATCCGGGTCCCCCGGTCAGGCTCCGGAGACCCCATGGTAGCGATCCTCCGCGTCGGGATCTCCTCCAGTCCGGTGTGAGGGACGTCTACCTCTGCAACACGGGGGGCCGGCGCGGGCATTCCGCCGGGGGCCGAGGGGCTCTGCGGCTGACGCGCCGTTGTGGCTGGTCGCGCAGTTCCCCGCGCCCCTTATGTGGGAAACGGCCGCCCCTGATGTGCCGGGACGGCCGTTTTCGTGCTGCAATGCCGGGTCAGACGACGAGCAGTGCCTCCAGCGGAGCGCCCGCCAGTGCCGGCTCCAGGCGGGCTCGGCCGGCCAGGAAGCCCAGTTCCATCAGGACCGCGAGGCCCGCGATCTCCGCGCCCGCCCTGCGGATCAGCTCGATGGACGCCTCGGCCGTGCCGCCCGTGGCCAGGACGTCGTCGACGATCAGGACGCGGTCGCCGGAGGAGAGGTCCTCCGCGTGCACCTCGATCTCCGCCGAGCCGTACTCCAGGTCGTACGCCTGGCTGAGGGTCGCTCCGGGGAGCTTGCCCGCCTTGCGCACGGGGATGAAGCCGAGTCCCGCGCGCAGGGCGACCGGGGCGCCGAGGATGAAGCCCCGGGCCTCCAGGCCGACGACCTTGGTGGCCCCGGTGCTCGCGGCGACCGCCGCCAGCGTGTCGGTGAGGGCGGTGAACGCCGCCGGGTCCGCGAGGAGCGGGGTGATGTCCTTGAACATCACGCCCGGCTCCGGGTAGTCGGCCACATCGCGGATACGGCTGAGCAGCAGCTCCTCGATGTCGGTCATCGGCGCTTCCCCGAGGGACGGCCACGGCCCCGGCCGCGCGAGGCGGGCTGGGTGCGCGGACCGACGACCGCGTGCGCGGTGTCCTCCGGCTCACCGTCGTCCACGGCGCCGCCACGGGCCTCCGCGAGCTCCTCCTCCACGTCGGCCTGGGCACGCTTGGCCAGGACCCGCTTCTTGAGGGCCTTCATCGCCGGCTCCTGCTCCTTGAGGTCGGCGACCAGCGGGGTGGCGATGAAGATCGAGGAGTACGCACCGGCGGCGAGACCGACGAACAGCGACAGCGAGATGTCGTTGAGCGTGCCCGCGCCGAGGAAGCCGCCACCGATGAACAGCAGGCCCGCCACCGGCAGCAGCGCGACCACCGTGGTGTTGATCGAGCGGACCAGGGTGCCGTTGATCGAGCGGTTGGCGATGTCGCTGTAGGTCCAGCGGTTCTGCTTGGTGATGTCCTTCGTCTGCTCCTTGAGGGAGTCGAAGACGACCACCGTGTCGTAGAGCGAGTAACCGAGGATGGTCAGCAGACCGATCACCGTGCCCGGCGTGACCTCGAAGCCGACGAGGGCGTAGATGCCGACGGTGATGGTGATGTCGTGGATCAGCGCGACGAGCGCCGCGATGGCCATGCGCCACTCGAAGGCGATCGCCAGGTAGATCACGACGAGGACCATGAAGATCGCCAGACCCTGCCAGGCCTTGTTGGCGATCTGGTCGCCCCAGCTGGGACCGACGAGGTCGGCGGCGATCTTCTCCGGGTCGACCTTGAAGTCCGAGGCGAGCTTGTTCTTGATCTCGTCGGACTGCTGGGTGTCCATGCCGGCGATCTGGATGCGCAGCGTGCCGTTGCCCAGCTTCTGCACGACCGCGTCGTGGCCGGAGGCCTCCTTCGCGTAGTCCTCGGCCTGGGAGACCGAGATGCTGGTCTTCTCCGTGGTGAAGACCGCGCCGCCCTGGAAGTCGATGCCCATGTTCAGGCCGCGCACCGCGAGGCCCACGATCGCCGTGATGGTGATCAGGATGGAGATGCCGTACCAGAGCTTGCGGTGACCGATGAAGTCGTAGCTGATCTCGCCACGGTGCAGTCGGGCGCCGAGGTTGCCGAGTTTCGACATGCTCACGCCTCCTTCGTGTGGGCGGGGGCGGCGGGGCGGCGGGTGCGGCGCAGCGGCGGCTTGGCGCCCAGGCTCTTCGGGTCGAGGCCGGACCACTTGCTGCCGCTCGCGAAGAACTTCCGGCGGGCCAGCAGCGTCATCAGCGGCTTGGTGAAGAAGAACACCACGACGACGTCGAGGACGGTGGTCAGGCCGAGCGTGAACGCGAAGCCCTGGACCTTGCCGACCGTCACGATGAAGAGCACGGCGGCGGCGAGGAACGACACGAAGTCGGAGACCAGGATGGTGCGCCGGGCGCGCGGCCAGGCCCGCTCGACGGCGGGTCGCAGCGAGCGGCCCTCACGGATCTCGTCCCGGATGCGTTCGAAGTACACGATGAACGAGTCCGCGGTGATACCGATGGCGACGATGGCACCGCACACGGCCGGGAGGTTCAGCGCGAAGCCGATCGCCGGGCCGAGCAGCGCCATGATCACGTAGGTGAGGATCGCGGAGACGAGCAGCGAGGCCATCGCCACCAGCGACAGACCGCGGTAGTAGGCCACCAGGTAGAGGACGACCAGGGCCAGGCCGATCGCGCCGGCGAGCAGACCGGCGTGCAGCTGCTCACCGCCGAGCGCCGCGGTCACGGTGGTCACGCTCTGCTCCTGGAAGGAGAGCGGGAGGGCGCCGTACGACAGCATGTTGGCGAGGCTCTGGGCCTCCTCCTGGGTGAAGCTGCCGGAGATCTGGGCGTTGCCGCCGGTGATCGAGGAGCTCACGGTGGGGCTGGAGACGACCTGGCCGTCGAGAACGATGCCGAACTCGTTCTGCGGCTGGGTGTTCTGCGCGAGCTTGCCGGTGATGTCGGCGAACTTGCTGGCGCCCTTGCTGTTGAAGGTCATGGTGACCTGCCAGCCGGCGGCGGTCTGGGTGTCGAAGACCGCCTGGGCCTTCTTGACCTCGGTGCCGGCGACGGCGGCGGGGCCGAGCAGGTACTTGTACCAGACGCCGCCGTACTCGCCGCAGCCCACGGTGGTGTCGCCGGGCTTGGCGCCCTCGCCCGCCTTGTTGCGCTGCGCCTGCTTGGAGCAGTCCAGGGCGGCGTACTGGGCCTGGAGCTTGGCGTCGGAGGAGGTGCCGGTGCCGCCGGTCGCGGAGGCCGACGGGGAGGCGGAGCTCGACGCGCTCGCGGAGGCCGACGGCGTGGAGTCGGCCTTCAGGGCGTCGGTGACCGCGCGGCCCTGCGAGGTGGCGGAGGCCGACGGGGAGGACGACGAGGTCGCCTTCTCGCCGGTGCCGGACTTGCTCGCGGAGGGGCTCGGCGAGGCGGTCGAGGAGCCGCTGGCGGACGGGCTCGGCGAGGCGGCCGCGGCGCCGGTGGCCTCCTGGGCGAGGACCGGACGGAAGTAGAGCTTGGCGGTGGTGCCGACCTGGTCGCGGGCCTCCTTGGAGTTGGTGCCCTTGGGGATGTTCACGATGATGTTGCGATCACCCTGGGTCTGCACCTCCGCCTCGGAGACGCCCAGGCCGTTGACACGGCGGTTCATGATCTCGACCGCGGTGTCCATGTTGGCCTTGTTGATCGCGGACCCCTGGTCGGCCTTGGCCTCCAGCGTGATGCTGGTGCCTCCGGCGAGGTCGATGCCGAGGCGCGGGGTGGTGTGTCCCGACAGGAACATTCCACCGGTGAGCGCCACGATGGCGATCAGGATCAGGGCCAGCGCGCGCCCTGGCTTGCTCTGGGCACTCGCGCTCCGCCCCCTTTTAGGTGCTGCCACCTTCTCGTACTCCCTCTCGGGCCGCTCTCGCGCCGGGTCGGCGGGCGGGCGGCCATGACATGGTTGGGGATTCCGTGCGAGCCACGCAGATTCCGGGGCGCGCGGACCAGGTCCGCGC
>NZ_JBHUXV010000249.1:0-6323 GCF_042669125.1 Streptomyces sp. NPDC057253
ACCTTGCCGTTGAGGATCTTGGCGCCGGGCGCGACACCCTTGTACTTGCCGCCCGACTTGGCACCCGTGCCCGCCGCGATGGAGGCGACATGCGTGCCGTGCCCGAACTTGTCGGTCGCGTCCGGGGAGGTGGAGAAGTTCTTGGACTCGACCACCTGGGTCTTGAGGTCCGGGTGAGTGGCGTCCACACCGGTGTCCAGTACGGCGATCTTGACGCCCTTGCCGTCGTAACCGGCCGCCCACGCCTTGGGAGCGCCGATCTGCGGCACGGACTTGTCGAGGCTGGCCTTGCGCACGCCGTCGAGCCAGACGTGCGCGATACCGGAGGCGGTGGTGCCCCCGTTGGTGACCGCGTCCCACAGCTCGGGGGTTTCCTTCTGCGGCGTCTGGACGGCGTCCGCGTTGAGCGTCTTCAGGGTCCGCCGCAGGGTGCCCGCGTCGCGGACGTCGGCCTTGGCGGCCGTGGCGGCGCCCTGGTAACCGACGATGACCTTGAGCCCCTTGGCCTGGGACTTGCGGGTGGCGGCCTTGTTGAGCTCGGTGATGTCGAACAGCCGCTGGTCGAGCTTGCCGCTCGCGACCAGGCGGACCGCGTCGCCCGGCACCACGAGGGTGTGGCCGTCGACCTTGCGGATCTGCACGGGTATGTGTTCGCGCCCCTTCGCGCGTTCCAGACCGACGACCCGGCCCTTGGCGTCGACGGCGACCCGGTCACCGGTGATCAGGGTGATGTGGTGCTTCGCGGTGAGTCCGGCGCCGGCGGATTCCGCCGCGCTCACCGCCTGCCGCGCGTCCGCCGAGGCGGGGCTGGTCATGCCCGCCGCGAGCGCTACGGCCGCCGCTGTGGCGATCGTGGCCGCGCATGCCTTTTTCACTTGTCTGCGCAAGATTCCCCCTTGCAGAAGAACCGGGTGAATTCCCCGTTCACCCGGCCGGGGGTGGTCTCGCACGCATGCGCGTGCACCCCCCGGAACTCGCAGTATGCCGAGGGGTGATCACGGCCTTCAATAGACACGTCACCGACAGCAAAGTCTGTTACAAGACTGCCGGATTCAGCGGGAGTTGAGGCCAAGGGTTCAGGAAGCGGCGTTCTCCTTCACGGTGATCCGCCCCTTGCGGATCGTGGCCAGACGAGGGGCCTTCTTCGCGATCGCGGAGTCGTGGGTGACCATGATGAAGGTCAACCCCAGCTCCTTCCACATGCGTTCGAGTACGTCCATGATCTCGTCGCGCATCGACTCGTCGAGGTTGCCGGTGGGTTCGTCGGCGAGGAGCACCTTCGGCTGCTTGACGAGGGCGCGGGCGATGGCGACGCGTTGCTGCTGGCCGCCGGACATCTCGGAGGGCAGATGCGCGAGCCGCTCCCCGAGGCCTACGGAGGTGAGCGCCTCGGCCGCCCGTTCCCTGCGCTCCTTGCCCTTCACGCCGAGGGGTACGAGGGCGGTCTCGACGTTCTCCTGGGCGGTGAGGGTGGGGATCAGGTTGAAGCTCTGGAAGACGAAGCCGATGTTCTCGCTGCGGACCCTGGTGAGCTTGGCCTCCGACAGCTTGGCCAAGTCGGTGCCGTCCAGGACGACTTCGCCCTCGGTGGGCTTGTCGAGACCGCCGAGCATCTGGAGGAGCGTGGACTTGCCGCCGCCGGTGGGGCCCTGGATGACGAGGCGGTCCCCGTCGGCGATGGTGAGATCGACCCCGGCGAGGGCGTCGACGGTGTCCTTGCCTCGGGTGTAGCGCTTGGTGACGCTTCTGAGTTCGTACATGGTGAGCTCCTGGGTGGGGTTCGGGGTGGTTCGGATCGTTGTCGGCTGCGGGTCGGTGGGGGCGGGTCGCGCAGTTCCCCGCGCCCCTGGGTGGGTTACAGCTAGGCATGCCTGGCCCGCACCCACTCAGGGGCGCGGGGAACTGCGCGACGAGCCACGAGGCACCCGCACCCGCGCGACCACAAGGCGAGGCACATCCATAGGCGCACCGGCACCACAGCCGACGCCGCTACTCGACGCGTCGCAGCGCGTCCGCCGGCCGCAACCGCGACGCCCGCCACCCACCGAACGCACCGGCGATGAGACCCCCGGCCACCGCCAGACCGACCGCGATCGCCACCGTCGTCAGACTGACCGGCGCGCTGAGGGAGACGTCCAGCGTCTTCGCGGCAGCCCGCCGACCGAAGCCGCCGATACCGCCGGGACCACCGGTGCCGCCACCTCCACCGCCGCCCAACTGGGCTTGCAGCGTGGGGCTGATGGCCGTCACGGCGTACGCCCCCGCCAGGCCCAGGCCGATCCCCAGCGCCCCACCGAGCAGCCCGTTCACCATCGCCTCGCCGACGACCTGCCGGGTCACACGTCCCGACTTCCACCCCAGCGCCTTGAGCGTGCCGAACTCCCGCACCCGGCGCGACACCGCGGAGGAGGTCAGCAGACCGGCGACGAGGAACGCGGCCACCAGCACCGCGATGGAC
Source organism: Streptomyces sp. NPDC057253 (assembly GCF_042669125.1). Lineage (NCBI taxonomy): Bacteria > Bacillati > Actinomycetota > Actinomycetes > Kitasatosporales > Streptomycetaceae > Streptomyces > Streptomyces sp. NPDC057253. The sequence continues at coordinate 2,459 of NZ_JBHUXV010000249.1, forward strand.
AGCCACTTGCCGACGTTGGACGCCAGGGAGGAGGCCGTGGACAGCGACCCGGACACCGTGTCCGCGAGATCCGCCGAGGTCGTCACCGTCGTACCCGAGATGTTCTTCTGGATCGACGACTTGACGGAGTTGATCTTCTGCGAGTCGGTCGCCTTGACGTAGATCGTGGTGACCTTGTTCTTCGAGTCGCTGAGGGTCTGGGCCTGCGTGAGCGGGATGTAGACGTTGGCGGCCGCGTCCCCGCTGTCCGCGGTGGCGACGCCGATCACCTTGAACTTGACGCTCTTGATGGTGACGGTGGAGCCGACCTTGAGCTTCTTCTCCTTGGCGTACGCGGAGTCGAGGACCGCGACCTTGGCGTTCGTCTCGGTCGATGTGAAGGTACGGCCGCTGGTGATCTTGGAGGAGGTCAGCGGGCCGAGGGCCGGCTTGGTGACGTCCGTGCCGTAGACGGAGTAGTTGTTGACGTCGAATTCGGCGCCGCCGCCCCGCACTTCACCCTGGGGCTGGCCGGTTCCGCCACCGCCACGGTTGAAGCCCTCGCCGCCGCCGTTGCCGTTCTGCTGGAACTCGCCCCGGGTGAACTGGCCGTTGATCTTGATGACCTGGAGGCTCAGTCCGCCGACCGCGTCGGAGACGCCGGACTGCTGGTCGACCTTGGCGACGGTCGAGGTGGACAGGGTCTGGAAGCCCTGCACCATCACACGGTCGCTGCTCTGTTCGGTGTTGGAGCCGCTGTCCTGCGCGTCGAACTGGAAACGCGGCCGGTCGGACGAACTGGCCTGCGGCTGGGCCGCCTTGGTGACGGTCATGTCGGTGCCCAGCCCGTAGAGCGACTGGAGCACCTTGTCCTGGGCCTTGCCCATGCCGGAGGACACGGAACTGACCACGATGACCAGCGCGATACCCAGCGCGAGCCCGGAGGCGACGACAAGGGCCGCCTTTCTGCGGCGGCGCAGCTCGCGCCTCAGGTAGGTGAAGAACATGGCCGAAAGCTAGGCAGGCCGCGTGATGACTCCATAAGCCCCTTATAAGAGCTGCATGAGAAGCCTGTCCGTGAGCCTGGGACAAGCCGTCACAGGGCTGTCAGAACGGGGGGACATCTCGCACGCACCGCACGCGCCGCCCGCACCGCACACACCGCCCGCGCCGCCCCCGCCGCCCGCGCCCCACGCACCGCACGCGAAAGGCCCGCCGGAAGCGCTGTGCTCCCGGCGGGCCCCCACCTACCACTGCCTACAGGTCACTTCCCGTAGTACGCGTTGTAGATCGAGATCGTCGACTTGTTGCCCTTCTTGTCGGCGATCTTGGCGTGGAAGGAGATCGCCTTCCCCTTCGCCGGGTTCTTCACGGTGATCCGGCCGTCCTTGACCGAGACCTTCTTCCAGGTCTGGCCGTAGTCGTAGGACACGTACACCGCGAGGGACTTCAGGTTGGAGCCCTTGGCGGCACCCTCCACCGTCAGCGGGATCTTGACCGTCTTGTCCGCCTCGACCCTGCTGTCCAGACCCGTCTTCGCGTTGAAGCGGACCGTGGAGGCGGGCAGCTTCGTGGGGTCGGCCGACTTCTTGGACGTGAAGGTCCAGCTGGCGTCGATCCGGGTGGAGGCCGCGGCGACCCTGACACTGCGCTTGACCGAGGTCGTCAGCTTGTACGTCGCCTGGCCGGCCGGAACCTTGAAGCTCTTCTCACCGAACAGCGGGTCGTCGTTCGAGCCGACCTTCACGCCGTTCTTGTAGAGCGTGGTGGTGACCGAGGTGAACGCCGAGGAGCCGGCGTGGCCCTGACCGTCCGCGAACAGCGGGAGGGAGCCGAAGATCTCGTTGCCGTCGCGGTACAGCCCGAAGTCGGCGTTGAGATGCGGACCGAAGACCGCGGTGTTGAAGGTCTTCGCGTACGACTTGCCGCCCTGGAAGGACTGCCCGGCACCGAGTGTGTAGTACGCCTCGGAGAGCGGGAAGCCGTCCGGGTCGACCCCACCGGCCTGCGAGAACTCCATCTCCCACTTCACCCCGCTGAGGGTGGACAGGTGCAGGGTGCGGGTACCGGGCAGGGTCTGCTGCTTGCTCATCGAGGAGGCGAAGAAGGAGCCGGGCAGCCAGCCCATGGCGCTGACCGAGCCCTTCTTGCCGCTCGCCGCCGCACCCAGGCCGACCTTCACCTTGGCCAGCTCGCTCGCCTTGTAGTGCTTGGTGTAACCGGTGGCGAACTGCTTGACCTTGCCGCCGGCCACGGTGTCGTACTGCTCGGTGGCCCCCTTGGACCAGTGGCCGTCGAACTGCTCACTGAGCGAACCGTCGGTCACCTGCGGGCCGAAGTGCGCGGTGCGGAAGCCCGCGTAGGAGTCCAGGAACCAGCCGTAGACGAACCCGCCGTTGGCCGTGTCGATCTGGAAGCCGGGCGAGGCGAACTCCGACTTGGCGGCCGCGTCCGGCACGGTGATGTCGACCGGCTTGGCCTTACGGGCGTCCAGCGTGATCGTCGTGTTTTTGGTGACGTTCAGCTTCGGCTGGACCATCCAGTCGGCACCCTTGGTGAAGTCCTCCGGGTCCACGTAGTACGCGGAGTTGAGGATGTAACCGCCCTTGGGCACCCGGACGGTGACCGAGCCGTCCTCCTCGTACGGGCTGTACCGCTTGCCGTTCGCGAGGCCTGAGATACCGGCCAGGTCCGCGCTGTAGTTCTTGGTCGGCTTGCCGTCGCGGTCGAGGACGTTCAGCGTGACGGCGTACGACTCGACCTCGCGCTGTACGGCGGCCGCCGTGCGGACGGTCTGGCCGCCGCCGGTCGCGGTCACGTACGCCGAGTAGGCACCGTCGAGCGTGCCGCCCAGCTTGGTGTTCACCGTCACGTCCACGGACGCCTTGCCGCCCGCCGGAACGGTCACCGTGGTCGCCGCCAGCTTGAAGAAGCCCGCCGGAGCGGCCTGCCCCTTCGGGTCGGTCGCCGTCGACGCCAGCTTCAGCGTCACGTCCTTGGTGCCCAGGTTGCGGTAGGTCAGCTTCTTGGTGACCGGCTTGTCATCGGTGTGCGGCCACTGCTGCGTACCGAAACTCACCGACACCGGGTCCGCGATCACGGTCTGCTTGATGGCCTTGTCGACCTGGATACGGCCCGAACCCTGCTGGAACGGCGTGTACTTACCGCCCTTCGTCGACCCGGTCAGCGCACCCTTCAGCTCGGCATAACCCCACTCCGGGTGCTCCTGCTTCAGGATGGCCGCCGCGCCCGCCACATGCGGAGTCGCCATCGACGTACCCGAGATCGTCAGATAGCCCGGCGGCTTCTCACCGACCTCCTGATCGATGAGACTGCCGGGAGCGGCCGCCGCGGTGATGTCCACGCCGGGCGCGGTCACATCGGGCTTGATCTGCCCGTCGAGGCCGGGGCCGGTGCTGGAGAAGGACGCCAGCTTGTCCTTGTCGTCGACCGCGCCGACGGTCAGGGCCGCAGCCGCGCTGCCCGGGGAGCCGATGGTCTGGTCGCCGAAGTCGCCCTCGTTGCCGGCGGCGATGGCGAACAGGATGCCCTTGGTCTCCGAGAGCTTGTTGACCTCGGCTTCCAGCGGGTCGATCTCCGGGGTGTCGCCGCCGCCCAGGCTGAGGTTGACGACGTCGGCGCCCTGCTCGGCCGCCCACTCCATGCCCGCGAGGATCTGCGAGTCCTCGCCGTAGCCGTCGTCGCTGAGCACCTTGCCGTTGAGGATCTTGGCGCCGGGCGCGACACCCTTGTACTTGCCGCCCGACTTGGCACCCGTGCCCGCCGCGATGGAGGCGACATGCGTGCCGTGCCCGAACTTGTCGGTCGCGTCCGGGGAGGTGGAGAAGTTCTTGGACTCGACCACCTGGGTCTTGAGGTCCGGGTG
>NZ_JBHUXV010000250.1:0-6313 GCF_042669125.1 Streptomyces sp. NPDC057253
GATCACGTCCACCTCCTCGTGCACTACCCGCCGAAGATCGCCCTGTCGAAGCTGATCAACAGCCTCAAGGGCGTCAGCTCCCGCTACCTGCGGGCGGAGTACACCTCCCGTATCAACCGGATCGGGATGGGCTCCGTGTTCTGGTCCCGCTCCTACTTCGCGGGCTCTTGCGGCGGAGCGCCGCTCACGGTGATTCGTCAGTACATCGAACAGCAAAAACGTCGACTCTGAGTGCCGGTCAGAGCAGTCCTAAGATGCGTTTCCCTCCCCGGCTAAAGCCGGGGATACCCACGCAAGATCAGGGATGGATGAAGACAACGGATCTGGACATGGGTGTCGACCTCGCTCACTGGATGGGGACGCTGTTCGGGGCCGGCCCCGCCGTTCTTGGATCGAGAACCTAGAAGTGCGCGGTGGACGAGGAGTGAAGGATTTCTGTACGGCCGAACGCCTGGGCGTCTGGCTGACCACGTCGGGCGAGGAATCGGTCGGCGCGTTGCGCGAAGAGATGGGCCCCCTGCCGAAGGGCCACGGTGCGGGCCTGCCCGGCCATGCGTACGGCGCCACGTTCGTTGCCGTTGGCGTGCTCAAGGTGCGCGCGGACCAGGATGATCAGCGCCTCTGCGGATCGTTGGCCGTAGCGTTCGAGATGCTCCTCGGCACTGTCGAGTGCTGCCGCGGCCTGGTCCAGCGAGCCTGCGGTGATGCGCATCTCGCCCAGCAACCCGTACCAGGTCGAGACGCAGGTACGGGCGGGGCTGACCAGGTGGGTGCGAATGAGTCGTTCCGCTTCGTCCGCGGCGTCCGTCGGGCCCTGCCCGGTGACGGCCAACGCCCAGCACCGGGCCAGGCGCAAGTAGGTGCCGAGGGAGGCGAAGGAGAAGTGCGGGTCGACGGCGATCCCGCGCTCGGCCGCACGCAGAGCCCAGACGGGGTCACCGACCACCGAGGCGGTCCGTACCTCGAAGGACGAAGCGACGGTGACCGCGTAGGGGTCGTCACCCGCCGACTTCGCCAGGGTGCCGAGCACGGCGCGCGCTTGGGCCGTCTGTCCGTGGTAGCCGGCGATCTCCGCGAACAGCCCGGCTGTCATCAGCTGCACGCCGCTTCGCACGGGATCGTACTCGTCGTCGGCGGAGAGGAGCTCGGGGCTCAGCGCGCTCAACTGCTGATAGGACGCGCCGATGTTCCCCAGGCACCACTCGTGGATTCCCACCGCCGCCTTGCCGTACCACCTCACCACCGGGTCCTCGGAGGTGCTGCCCAACTCCTCGAGTCGGCGGGCGAGGAGACTGCTGCGGTCCAGCTCGAGGGCTTGGCCGTGCGCGGTCCAGCGGGAGAAGAGGAAGCCGGCCGCCTCGCGGTCGCGCCCGAGGCGCCGCGCGATGTGCTCTGCTCGCTCCAGCAGGCTGACGGAGGCCGTGCCGTACATCGAGCGCATCCCGACGACCGCGATCAGCTGCGAGAGAGCTCCGAGCTCCAACTCGAGAAGCGACGCCTTGCGCGTCAGCTCCACCGCGGATCCGAGGTGGCGCTCGGCTGCCCCCAACGCCGTCTTCGCCTTGGCCTGGGCGCCGGCGCGGACCAGAGCCGCGACGGTACGGGCCGGGTCCACCACGGGACCCGCGTTCCACAGGTGGTGTGCCAGCCGCTCGGGGACGGACTCGTCGTTCAATCCGACCTCTTCGATGGCGTCCGCGATGGAGCCGTGCAGAGCTGCCGCGCGACCGGGCAGGATCGCCTCCGACACGGCTTGGCGCACCAGGTCGTGGGTGAAGCGGTAGGAGAAGGGGTCGCCGGGCGTCGGGCCGACCAGACCGAGACTGCGGACGGGTTCCAGGCGCTCGAGGCAGGAGCGCACGTCAAGGGATGCTGTCCGGGCGAGCAGCACCAGCTCCACGCTCCTGCCGACCAGTGCCGCGATGTCCAGCAGGTCCTGCGTGTCGGTGTCGAGCACGACGAGGCGATCGCGTACGACGTCGCGCACCGTCATCGGGACGGTGCTGCCCAGTACGGTCTCCGGGGTGACCTCGCCGTCGGCGGCCCACAGCCGGCCCAGCTCCTGGACGAAGAACGGATTGCCGGCCGTGCGCGTGTGCACCGATTTGGCCACGTCAAGGGCCAGGCGGACACCGGTTTCGAGGTGGATGAGCTCGGCCACCTCCGCGGGGCTCAGGGGACCGACCGACAACCGCCGGTGACCGGTGGCGCGACTGGCGGCGGCCAGCGTCCGGACCAGCTCCAGGCTGGGCGAGGGGCCTGCGTTGCGCAGCGCGCCGACGACGGCCGTGCCGGCGGGAAGGCGGCGGATGACATGTTCCAGGAGCTGTAGCGAACTCGTGTCCGCCCACTGCAGATCGTCGACCATCAGCACGACCGGCCGCTCGTCGGCCGCCTCGGCGATCAGGTCGACGACCTGTTCCAGCAGACGGTGTCGGGCGTTGCCGTCCGGGATCGCCGGCGCGGTCGGCCTCTCCACGCGGGAGCCGACGAGATGACCGAGATCGCGAGCCGCCCACTGCTCCCGCCGTGCCGGCGGCATCACGTCGAACAGGCTGGACACCGTCTCGACCCACGGCCACATCGTCGGCCTGCCCTCGCCTTCGAGGCAGTGGCCCCAGACCACGAGGGCGCCGCGATCCTCGGCATGGTCGGCGATCTCTTCCATGAGCCGGCTCTTCCCGACTCCGGGTTCACCCTCCAGCAGCACCACTGCCGTGCCGTTCTCCAGGGCCGGCTCGACAGCGCGTCGCAGCGCCGCGAGCTCCTCCGTCCGACCGATCAGCCGGTCGACTCCGCCCGGCGGGGGACCCGGCGGGATCTGCGGGATCGGGGGCGGTGATGGTGTCGGCGTGCCCGAGGGTGCGGCTGTCAGGGCCTCGGCGGTCGGCTCCTCGGCGGGCGGCGCCTCGGTGGCCGACGGCCGGATCGCAGGAGCCCGAGTCCGGGGAGTCTGGGTGAGCACCTGCTGGTGGGCGGCTTGGAGGGCCTCCCCGGGGTCTATCCCGAGATCGTCGACGAGGCGTGCGCGGACGGCGTCGAAGACGGCCAGGGCTTCCGCCTGTCGGCCTGCGCCGCCCAGCAGAGTGACGAGACTGGCCTGCACGGGTTCGTGCAGCGGGGCCATCGTGGCCGCCAGGTTCAGGGCCGGCAGCACTCGCGCCGGCTGCCCGAGTGACAGCGCGACCTCGGTCGCCTCCATGCAGGTCTGGAAGTACTCGTCGTTGAGGCCGGCGAAGATCGGTGCGGCTGCGGGTCCGTGCGCCCACCCGCCGCCGGCCGGGCCGCTCCACAGGCGGAGTGCGTCGAGGTAATGATCCAGTGCCACGGCCTCGTGCTCGTCCGCCCGCGCTTTGCGGGCGGCCCCGGACTGCTGCCGGAACCTCGTGAGGTCGAGAAGGTCCGCTCCGGCTGTGCACAGGTAACCGGTGCCCCGGTTCAGCAGGTAGGCGCCCGCTTCCCGAGGGGGCAGGTCGGGCTCCAACAGGCGTCGTATCGAGCCGACGTACTTGTGGATCACGTTGAGGGCGCTGGCGGGCGCGTTCTCACCCCAGATCAGTTCGATCAGGTCATCGACGCCGGTCGGCCGGCCTCCGCGAGCGAGGAGCAGGGCCAGCAGGTACGCCTGCTGACGCGGTCCGGCCTCGACCTCGCTCTCGCCCCGCCATATGCGCAACGGCCCCAGTACCTGCAGGCGGAGGGTGCCCTTGCGCGGAAGTTCCCTTGCTTCGTCGGCGCTTCCGGCAAGGGCGAGCGGTGATGTCATGTGCGACCCCCCTGGGTGGCCTCGCCCCGGTCCCACCATCGCCTTTGCGCAGGGTCGGAGTCGCGCTAGCGTAAATGCACTCATACTCTAGTCGCTGGAGTGCCACTCCAGCCAGTTCGAACTCTCCACCAGATGAGGCACGGTGACGGACGGACAACACCTCCGCGCGACGTTCAGACAGGGCGACACCGATGCCGTGCGCCGCATGGCGGACGCGGAGGTCGAGCGCTCGCGCGCGGCAGGCGACCCTGCCGGTGAGGTCGAGGGGCTGTACGGCCTGGCCCGGGTCGCCCTGCGCGGCGGAGACCTGGAGCGGGCCACCGGCCTGGCGCAGCGTGCCCTCGCCGTGGCACAGGATGCGGGTGAGCGTCGGCTGGAGGAGCGGCCGCGTCACGTGCTCGCCGCCGTGGCCCGGCTGTCGGGCGACCAGGCGCGGGCGCGGGACCTCTACGAGGCCAGCATCGAACTCAACCGGGCGCTCGGCCAGGACGAGCACGTGCACTCCGAGTACCACAACCTGGCCCTCGTCGAATTGCACCTCGGCAATGTGGAGCGGGCACGTCGACTGATCGAGGAGAGCCGCGAGCGTGTCTTCCGATTCGGCTACCGAGACTTCCTGCCCTACCTCGGACTCGCCGGTGCCGCCCTCGCGTCGGCGGACGGGGACATGACGCTCGCCGCACGGCTGCTCGGGTTCACCGACCAGGCCTTTGTCTCCCTGGGGCAGGTACCCGATCCCGATGACGCGAGCGAGCTGGACGCGATCCGGACCCACGCCTCGGCCGTTCTGGGACGCGACGCGTTCGAGTCCGAGAGCGCGACCGGTGCCGCCTGGACCCTGATGAGAGCATTCGGTCGTACATGGTCCGGCGACACAGGTCGCCGCCAGAACGAGGAGTGAGACGTTGTCAGGGCAGGCACCGAGCCGTCGTGATGAGTACGCCATGATGACGCGGCAGGAAGTCGTCAAAACAGCGCGGAAGTTGTTCGCCGAGCACGGCTACACACAGACCACAGTCGAGAGGATCGCACGCGAGGCGCGTGTCTCCCCAGCCACTGTCTACGCCCAGTGCCGAGGCAAGGAGGGCCTGCTTCGGACCTTGATGGACATCTGGACGACGAGTCCGACGGTGGAACGGATCATCGTCGACTCGCTGGCCCCGCCCACAGGTCGGGCCAAGCTGGAGGTCCTGGCCGAGGGCTATTTCGACATTCGCGCGGAGGCCGGCGACATCGTGCGCATCGTCGAGCGCGCCGCCGCCAGCTCTCCGGCCACCCGGGAATTTCTCGACATCGCCAATCAGCGCCACATCGAGGCGCTGGAGACGATCGTCAGAGGCATCGCCGCCGACGGAGACCTGGCCGAGGGACTCTCGATCGAGGACACGGCAAAGATCATCTACTTCCACTTCCGCATTCCTCAGATCGACCTTGCCGTGGAGGAGTTCGGGTGGGGCGTCGACCGCACGAAGAAGTGGCTCTTCGAACGGGTTGCGGCCGCAATCCTCAAGGGCTGACACCGGGCAGACGCCTCGCTCTGTCGCGACTTCAGAATTCGTCCACAGGGGGTCCCTACATTCCAGTGACCACCCCCGAAGCAGCGGGCACACCGGGCGAAGGCGGCACAGCGCATGGTCAAGATTCATCACCGGTACGCCATGGTCGACGGCCATCAGATCTTCTACCGGGAAGCCGGGCCGAGACACCGGCCCACCGTGGTGCTTCTGCACGGCTTCCCCGCCAGCTCTCTGATGTTCCGCCACCTCCTGCCACGGCTCGCGGACCGCTGGCACCTGGTGGCACCCGACCATCTCGGTTTCGGACTCTCCGACGCGCCGACAGCAGACGAGTTCACCTACTCCTTCGACTCGCTCACCGACATCACGGGAACCTTTCTCGCTCAGCTCGGCATCGAGCGCTACTGCCTGTTCGTCCACGACCACGGTGCGCCGATCGGGTGGAGGCTCATGCTGCGGACACCCACCGCGGTCACGGCGATCATCACCCAGAACGGCAACGCCTACGACGAGGGACTGCAGCCGGAGTTCTTCACCGCGGTGCGCGACTACTGGCGTGAGCAGACCCCCCACACCGAGGCCGGCGTTCGTGAGGCGCTGAGTCTGGAGCTGACCCGCTGGCGATACCTCGCGGGCGTGACCGACGAGAGCCTGATCGACCCCACCACCTGGACTCACGATCACGACCTGCTGTCACGGCCCGACAGCGACCGGGCGCAGCTCGCGCTGTTCCTCGACTACGCCACCAACCTGGAGCTCTACCCCAAGGTGCAGCAGCACTTCCGCGAGCGGCAGGTCCCGCTGCTCGCCATCTGGGGAAAAGGCGACCCGATCTTCGGACCCGCCGGGGCCCTCGCCTTCGCCACCGACCTGCCGGACGCCGAGGTGCACTTGGTGCCCGGCGGCCACTTCCTGCTCGAGAGCGCTCTGGACGAGGTCGTTCCGCTCGTCCGTGCGTTTCTGGGCAATCACCTCTGACCTGCTGTTCCCCGTCCCGTATCACGACTACGCCGCCGCTCGACCGTGAGGT
>NZ_JBHUXV010000251.1:0-6156 GCF_042669125.1 Streptomyces sp. NPDC057253
GGGCCGGGGGCTTCGGTGTGTGCGCGATACTGGGATTGAACCAGTGACCTCTTCCGTGTCAGGGAAGCGCTCTCCCGCTGAGCTAATCGCGCGGGAACCACGATCAGGATCGTGTCTGCTGCGTGCGCGATACTGGGATTGAACCAGTGACCTCTTCCGTGTCAGGGAAGCGCTCTCCCGCTGAGCTAATCGCGCGGGTCAGACCTTCGATGATCTGCCGAAGATCCAGTGGACGATACTGGGATTGAACCAGTGACCTCTTCCGTGTCAGGGAAGCGCTCTCCCGCTGAGCTAATCGTCCTTGGAGGTGGAGACGGGATTTGAACCCGTGTAGACGGCTTTGCAGGCCGTTGCCTCGCCTCTCGGCCACTCCACCAGGAGTGTTGGGGGTCGGGATGATCCCCTTGCTCTTCCGAGCGAACGACGAGGTTCGAACTCGCGACCTCAACCTTGGCAAGGTTGCGCTCTACCAACTGAGCTACGTTCGCCTGTCCTTCCGATCCGCTTGCGCGGCCCGGCGACGAGTTGAACTCTAGCGGATTCCGGGGCCAGTACAAAAACGCGTTTGCGCAGCGTGCTGCGGTGCACATGTCGACGTACGTGGTCAGGGCGCCCTGAAGGACATGGCCAGGTCACCCGCGGGACACCCGCCATAGACTCGTCCACGTGCTCGACCTCGCTCCTCTCGCCCGTTTCGGCGACCGCGTCGCCACCGGTCTCCTCGATGTCACCAGCGACCCCGCGGCGCTGGACTCCCATGGCTTCTGGGCTGTTGCCGCGGACTTCGAGGGCGGTCTGACCTGTGCCCGCTTCGCCGACGTACGCCGGGAGCCGGTGCCCGCTCCGGTGCCGGGAGCGTGGCGGGGGCCGCGGGTCGATGACTGGACGTCATCTCTCGATCGCGCCGCGTACGCGGAGGGCGTACGGCGGATACGCGCGCACATCGCCACCGGCGAGGTCTACCAGGCCAACCTCTGCCGGGTCCTGACCGCGCCCCTCGCACCCGGCGCCGACGTGGACGCCCTGACCGCGCTGCTGGCGCGCGGCAACCCGGCGCCGTACGCAGGAACGATTCGGCTTCCCGGGCACGGGGTCGAGATCGCCACCGCGTCCCCGGAGCTGTTCCTGCGCCGGGCCGGGCGGGTCGTGGAGTCGGGGCCGATCAAGGGGACCGGACGGACCGAGGACGACCTGCTGGCCAAGGACTACGCCGAGAACGTGATGATCGTGGACCTGGTCCGCAACGACCTGGGGCGGGTGTGCGCTACCGGCACTGTCACCGTCCCCGACCTGTGTGCCGTGGAGAAGCATCCGGGCCTCGTCCACCTCGTGTCGACCGTGCGCGGCGAGCTGCGGGAGGACGCCGGCTGGGCCGAGCTGCTCGACGCCGCGTTCCCGCCCGGATCGGTCACCGGCGCGCCCAAGTCCAGTGCGCTGCGCATCATCGACGACCTGGAGACCGCGCCCCGGGGGCCGTACTGCGGTGGCATCGGGTGGGTCGACGCCGACCGGGGGGCCGGGGAGCTGGCCGTCGGCATCCGCACCTTCTGGATCGACCGCGCCGAAGGAGTGCTGCGTTTCGGCACCGGCGCCGGGATCACCTGGGGCTCCGACCCCGAGGGGGAGTGGCGGGAGACCGAGCTGAAGGCGGCCCGGCTGCTCGCGGTAGCGTCGGGAACGTACGAGGTGAGTGGAGGGACCCTGACGTGAAGATCTGGCTCGACGGCGGGCTGCAGGACATCGAGACCGCCCGCGTCTCCGTCTTCGACCACGGGCTGACCGTGGGCGACGGCATCTTCGAGACCGTGAAGGCGGTGGACGGCCGGCCCTTCGCGCTCACCCGCCACCTCGACCGCCTGACCCTGTCGGCGCGGGGCCTCGGGCTGCCCGATCCCGACCACGACGAGGTCCGCCGCGCCTGCGCCGCCGTACTCGAAGCCAATCCGATGCCGCTGGGGCGGCTCCGCATCACCTACACCGGCGGTCACGGTCCCCTCGGTTCCGACCGGGGCGACCACGGGCCGACCCTGGTGGTCGCCCTCGGCGAGTCCGCGCCGCGGCCCGACTCCACGGCCGTGATCACCGTCCCGTGGACCCGCAACGAGCGCGGCGCCCTCACCGGCCTCAAGACGACCTCGTACGCCGAGAACGTGGTGGCGCTCGCACGCGCGCGTGAGGGAGGCGCGTCCGAGGCGCTGTTCGCCAACACCGTCGGGCAGTTGTGCGAGGGCACCGGGTCGAACGTGTTCGTCGTGCTCGACGGCGAGATCCACACCCCGCCGCTCGCCTCCGGCTGTCTCGCGGGCATCACGCGCGCGTTGACCGTCGAATGGACCGGCGCCACGGAGACCGACCTGCCGCTCGACGTCCTGGAGCGGGCCGACGAGGTGTTCCTGACCTCGACCCTGCGGGACGTCCAGGCCGTCCACCGCGTCGACGCGCGCGAACTGCCGGGCGCGCCGGGGCCGGTGACCGCCAAGGCCATGCGCATCTTCGACGAGCGGGCCGGGGACGACCTCGATCCGTAAGAGGCCGTAAAGGGCCGCGATATTGAGCTGCCCCGGCGGTCGGCAGCGGGTAGAACTCCGGTGATGACCACCACCCTGCGGCCGACCGAGCCGCTTCAGCGCGGTGCCGACGGGGCGCTGTCCCGCCACTACTCGGTGTGCGTGAACAGCCGTCCCGTCGGAGGGATCCATCTCGCGACCCACCCCTCCTTCGGGCCGGCCGTCGCCCAGATCAGGGACCTGCGGATCGAGGAACCGGACCGCGGGCGCGGCCGGGGCACGGTCGCCGCGCTCGCCGCCGAGGAAGTGGCGCGGGGCTGGGGCTGCGGGCAGCTCGAGATCAGGGTCCCGGCCGCCGCCGGGCCCGCGCTGCGGCTCGCCACCGCGCTCGGATACGTCCACCGCAATCGCGGCATGGAGAAGCAGCTCGGCGCCACCCCGCCCGACCTGCCGGCGGGCAGCCGCGGCAGGCCCATGACGCAGGCCGAGTTCGGGCCCTGGGCGGAGCGCGGCATCGAGGAGTACGCCCGGGACTGGAGCGAGCGCGGGGTGCCGGAGGAACAGGCGAAGGCGCGGTCGCGCAAGGACCACCGACAGCTGGTGGCGCGCGGCCTCGCGACCGAGGAGGCGCTGTACAGCGTCCTGGAGCACGACGGCGTCCGGGTCGGGGTGCTGTGGGTGGAGTTCATCGCAGACAAGGCGTTCGTCTACGACGTCGAGACCGAGGAGCCCTTCCGAGGCCGCGGCCACGGCCGCTCCCTGATGCTGCTGGCCGAGGGCCAGGCCATCGCCTCCGGCCGCCGCGTCCTCGGCCTGAACGTCTTCGCGGGCAACACCCCGGCCGAGCGGCTGTACGAGTCGCTCGGCTACGAGACGGTGGGCTACTCGATGTACAAGAGCCTGCTCTGACGACACCTTCAGCCCTGCCGGCCTGGGGAGCCTGCTCCGACGACACCTTCAGCCCTGCCCGGCCGCAGAGCCTGCCGTGCGGCGGCTTCAGCCATGCCGGCTGCGGGAGCCTGCCGTGCGGCGGCTTGCCCCTTGCCGGGCTGCGGGAGCCTGCCGTGCGGCGGCTTGCCCCTTGCCGGGCTGCGAGAGCCCGGTGTGCGACGGCTTCAGGCCTGCCCGGCCGCAGAGCCTGCCGTGCGACTGCTTGCCCCTTGCCTGGCTGCGAGAGCCCGGTGTGCGACGGCTTCAGCCCTGCCCGGCCGCAGAGCCTGCCGTGCGGCGGCTTGAGCCTTGCCGGCTGCGAGAGCCCGACGTGCGGCGGATTCAGCCCCGTTCGGCGAGCAGCCGGTCCGCGATGTCCTCGATCCGCTCGCGCAGCCCGGCCTGGCTCTTGCCGCCGTCCAGGCGCTCGCCGTCGATGACGTACGTCGGCGTGCCGGTCACGCCGATCGCCTTGCCCTCGGCCTGGTCGGCGTCCACGATCAGGATGTGCCGGCCGTCGATCAGCGCGGTGTCGAACTCCTCGGCGTCCAGCCCCAGTTCACGGGCGACCTCGACCAGGAAGGGTTCCCCCTCGCGGTCCAGCTGCTCGACCCGCCCGAGCACGGCCTCGGCGTACTCCCAGCCCTTGCCCTGCTCCAGCGCCTCCTCGGCGGCCTGTGCGGCGGCGAAGGAGTGCTTGTGTTTCTCCAGCGGGAAGTGCCGCAGCCGCAGCTCCAGACGGTCGCCGTAGCGCGCCCGCAGCGCCCGGACGTCGTCCAGGGCGGCACGGCAGTCGGGGCACTGCAGCTCGCACCACACATCGAGAACGGGCGCGGCGGGGGAGGGGTCGCTCATCCCCCCAGTCTCCCAGCTCCGCCCCCACACGGCCGAATCGACCCCGGTCACGCCCGGCGTCGCCCCTCCGCCATACCCGTCGGCCGCCCCCCCGGACCGCCCGCTCAAAGGACCGCCTGCTTCCTCGGTACGACCCCGACCGGCACCTTCGGAGGAGCCGACCCGGAGATGTCCCTGATGTCCTGCCGGAGGATGGCTCGGCGGGGGCTCGGAGGTGCAGGATGGACAGTGACGAAGTGGCACACAGACCGCCGAACCACGCGTGGAGGACCGGATGATTGCCGAGACCGTCTGTTCCGCAGTCGCCGCGGCCGGCCTGGGCATCGCGGCGGTCTCCGCGTACCGGAAGCGCTTCCTGGCGGCCACCCGCATCGCCGCCTACTCCCTCGTCCCGCTCGGCCTGGTGATGACCGGCGTGGTCGACTGGCTCGCCGACACCGCGTTCAGCCCGACGGCCTGGGCGGGCTTCGGCGTGCTCGGCCTGTCGTGGGTGCTGTTCTCGACCACGCGCGCGGTGGAGCGCCGCCGGGGCGGCACCCGCAAGGAGCGCAAGGCGGCCCGGGGCGCCCGGTCCCAGGAGGCGGTGGCTCCCACCGCGTCGGCGCCCTCGCTCGGCCCGGCCGTCCGCACCCCGTCGGCGCGCCCCGCGAGCAAGCCGCGATCCGCCGAGACCGCCACGGACGACTTCAGCGACATCGAGGCCATCCTCAAGAAGCACGGCATATGACGTCCGGCTGCCGGACTGAAACGTTCGCAGGGGGACCCGGGCCCGTCCGTAAGTGATCACGATCCGAAACGGACATCACGGAATTCGACGAACTCCCGCCCATTCCGGGCGTGTTGATCGCGTCAGGGGTGCTCGCTGCGCCATCATCGCGGCGAGATGCTGGACACGACACAGAGCGACGCCGCGCCGCCTCAGGACGAGCCGCGTGGATGCCTTTTCGCCCTTTCCCAGCCACCGCTGATGATCTTCCTTGCGGTGATCGGGTGTCTGCTGCTCATGGCTGCGCTGCACGACCTGCTGCTGCTCTGAGCCGTACCCGTGGTCCCCGGCGCCACCCGCCGGGGCCCACGTCGCAGCCGCCGACCGGTGTCACGCCTGCCACTGCTCCAGGGGACGGGACCCATCCCGGGCGCCCGGACCAAAGCCGGTGCCGCAGCGGGCGCCCCCCCGAGGCCTCAGCCCGCGGCCTCCTTGCGCCGCGCCCGGTACGCGGCCACATGCAGACGGTTTCCGCAGGTCCGGCTGTCGCAGTAGCGGCGGGAGCGGTTCCGTGACAGGTCCACGAAGGCGCGCCGGCAGTCCGGGGCCTCGCAGCGCCGCAGCCGCTCCTGCTCACCGGCCACCACGAAGAACGCCAGCGCCATCCCGCAGTCGGCCGCCAAGTGGTCCGCGACCGAGGCGCCGGGGGCGAAGTAGTGCACATGCCAGTCGTAGCCGTCGTGGTCCGTGAGCCGGGGCGTGGTGCCCGCGGCGGCGACCAGGTCGTTGATCAGGCTCGCGGCGGCCCGGGCGTCCGGGGCGGCGAAGACCGAGGCGAACCGGCCGCGGATCTTGCGCACCGCCGACAGGTCGAACTCCGAGAGCACCCCGACATCACTGATCTCGTGGTTTCGTACGAAATCCGCGAGCGCCGCGACATCCGGCAGTGCGTCCGGCGCCGCCTCGTCCTCCGGTGCGGTGTTCACCAGATCGACCACGGTGTCGAGGGCGCACCGGGTGTCGTGGGTGATCAGCACGATTCGCTCCCTGGCCTGGGGGTCGGGCGCACGCCCGCCGATGCTGGCCGATGGTAACGGCTCGCCGGGCCTCGGTGACGGGCCGCACGACAGGCGCCGTGGGGGGGGGGGGCGCCGCCGC
>NZ_JBHUXV010000252.1:0-5904 GCF_042669125.1 Streptomyces sp. NPDC057253
GCCACCCCCCGCGCCGAGCGGGCCCGCATCCTGCATGCGATCGCCGATGGTGTGGAGAAGCGGATCGAGGAGCTCGCGATCGTCGAGACCACCGACAACGGGGCGTTGCTGCGGTCGCACCGGCGGGGCGTGATGCCCCGGGTCGCGCACAACTTCCGGTTCTTCGCGGACTGGTTGCTGAAGCTCGATCACGAGGACTTCGAGACCCGGGGGCACACCAACCACGTCAGCTGGGACCCGGCCGGGCCGTCCGTGCTGATCACCCCGTGGAACGCGCCGCTGATGCTGTCGACGTGGAAGGTCGCGCCGGCTCTGGCCGCCGGCAACAGCGTCGTGCTGAAGCCCGCCGAGTGGTCCCCGCTGACCGTGTCCCTCCTCGCGGACATCGCCGCCGAGGCCGGGCTGCCGGCCGGGGTGCTGAACGTCGTGCAGGGGTACGGCTCCGAGATCGGCGACGCGCTGACCTCACACCCGGACGTGCGGCGCATCAGTTTCACCGGCTCGGTGCCCACAGCCAAGCGGATCGCCGTCTCGGCCGCCGCGAACCTCACCCCGCTGAGTCTCGAACTCGGTGGCAAGTCGCCCCTGTTGGTGTTCGCCGACGCGGATCTCGATCTCGCCGTGGACCTGGCGGTGGAGCAGTACGACAACGCCGGGCAGGTGTGCCTCGCGGCCACCCGGTTCCTCGTCGAGGAATCGGTCGCGGAGGAGTTCACCCGGCGGTTCGTGGCGCAGGCCGAGGGCCTGAAGCAGGGGGATCCGCGGGACGAGGCCACCGACATCGGGCCCAACATCCATTCCCGTCAGCTGGAGAAGATCGACGGGTTCGTGCAGCGGGCGCTCGCGGGCGGGGCACGTGCCGTGATCGGCGGCCATCGCCAGGACGGTCAGTACTACGCGCCGACGCTGCTCACCGACGTCGCCCAGGACTCGGAGATCGTGCAGGAGGAGGTCTTCGGGCCGGTCCTCACACTGCAGACCTTCGCCGACGAGGAGGAGGCCGTCCGGCTCGCCAACGACACGCGGTTCGGGCTCGCCGCCACCCTCGCCACCGGCGACAGGGAGCGCGCCGAGAGGGTGAGCGCGAAGCTGGTGGCCGGGACCGTGTGGGTCAACTGCTTCTTCGTCCGCGACCTCCAGGCTCCCTTCGGCGGCTCCCGCCAGTCCGGGGTCGGGCGCGAGGGCGGCACCTGGAGCTTCGACTTCTACTGCGACCTGAAGAACACCGTGACCGCCCCGAACGGATGGCAGAACCATGGGTGAGATCGTCGGGGCCGGGCTGCTCGCCCACGTCCCCACCATCGTGCTGCCGGAGGCCGACCGGCTGGAGTTGAACGAGGGCAAGGAGATCACCCTCGTCACCGGTCTGCGGGAGCTGCGGCGGGAGGTGTTCGAGCGCGACGACTACGACACGGTCGTCGTCCTGGACTCCCACTGGGCGACGACGGTCGAGTTCGTCGTCACCGCGCAGACCCGCCGGGCGGGGCTGTTCACCTCCGAGGAGCTGCCGCGGGGGATGTGCAGGATGCCGTACGACTTTCCGGGTGATCCCGAACTCGCGCGCAACGTCGAGAAGTTCGCGGACAAGCACGGCACCTGGATCACCGCGATCGAGGACGACTACCTGCCGGTCTACTACGCGACCATCAATCTCTGGAAGTTCCTCGGCGAGGGGCTGCCCGAGAAGCGGTGGGTGAGCATCGGGGTGTGCCAGACCGGGGACATGGAGGATCATCTGCGGCTCGGGCGGGCCCTCGCGGACGGGATCGCCGCCACGCCGGGGCGGCGGATACTGCTGATCGCCTCCGGGGCGCTGTCGCACACCTTCTGGCCGCTGCGCGAGATCCGCGACCACGAGGCCAGCGACCCGGCCCACATCCGCACACCCGAGGCCCGGGAGGCGGACCATGAGCGGATCGCCTGGTTCAAGGAGGGCCGGCACGACAAGGTCCTCGACACCATGGACCAGTTCTGGAAGGTCAAGCCCGAGGCGAAGTTCTTCCACTACCTGATGATGGCCGGTGCCCTCGGCGAACAGGCCTGCACCGCGAAGGCCCGTCAGTACGGCGAGTACGAGAACTCCGTCGGCACCGGCCAGGTCCACCTCTGGTTCGACCGTCCCGCCGACGGCTGGACCGGCACCGGTCTCACCACCCCGCGTACCCCGCACAGTCGCGTCTGAGGAGTCTCCACATGCCCGAATTCCGCCGCGTCCTCCTCGACGGTGCCGCCGTCCAGGTCACCGTCGACGGCGACGAACTCGTCGCCGGGGACGGCCGCCGGGTCAAGATCGAGGAGGCGCAGCACCTGCCTCCCGTCGTGCCCTCCAAGATCGTCGCCGTGCACCTCAACCACCGCAGCCGCGTGGACGAGTTCCAGATCCAGCTCACCTCCACGCCGACCTACTTCCACAAGCCGACCTCCGCCCTCAACTCCCACCAGGGCGCGGTCGTCCGCCCCGAGGGCTGCAAGTGGCTCAACTACGAGGGCGAGGTCGCCATCGTCATCGGGAAGACCGCGCGGAACATCTCGCAGGCCGAGGCGGGGGAGTACATCGCCGGTTACACCGTCGCCAACGACTACGGTCTGCACGACTTCCGTGACACCGACGCCGGTTCGATGCTCCGGGTGAAGGGCTCCGACACGCTGTGCCCGCTCGGCCCGGGACTCGTCACCGACTGGGACTTCCACGGCAAGTACTTGCGCACGTACGTCAACGGCGAGGTCGTACAGGACGGTTCGACGGACGAGATGGAGTGGGACATGCACTACCTCGTCGCCGACATCGCCCGCACCATCACCCTGTACCCGGGCGACGTCCTCCTCTCGGGTACGCCCGCCAACTCGCGTCCGGTCCAGCCCGGGGACGTCGTCGAGGTGGAGGTCGAGGGCCTAGGCCGGCTGACCAACCACATCGTCACCGGCCCCACCCCGATCCGCACCGACGTCGGCGCCCAGCCCACCGAGTCCGAGGAGGTCCTGTCGACCGCGCTCGGCGGCGACTGGGAGTTCCGCGGCATCCGCCCGCCCCGGCGCTGATCGGCACGGGGGAGTGCCGGTGCCGGGACCGGCGCCGGCCGGTTCGAACAATTGTGAGGGTGTGAGGTGATCGTGTCCGCTGTCAGTCACGAGGAATGGCTCCGCCGGGCCAAGGCGCAGGAGGTGTCGGGCGCCCACCACATCGACGGTGCCGAAGAGCCGGGCGTCGGTGCGACCTTCTCCGTCGTCTCACCCCGGGACGGCCAGGTGATCGCCCGGGTCGCCGACGGCGGCCCGGCCGAGGTCGGCGCCGCCGTGGCCGCCGCCCGCAGAGCCTTCGACTCCGGCCCCTGGCCACGGCTGGCGCCCGCCGACCGGGGCCGGGTGCTGCTGCGCATGGCCGAACTCCTCGAAGAACAGCGGGAGTCGCTGGCCCTGGCGGTCAGCCTGGAGATGGGCAAACCGATCACCGACGCGTACCGGATCGAACTGCGGGCCGCGATCAGCACCTTCCGCTGGTACGGGCAGTTGGCGGACAAGCTGACCGACGAGTCACCCCACACCGCCCCCGACGCCCTGGCCCTGGTCACCCGCGAGCCGGCCGGGGTCGTGGGCGCCGTGGTCCCGTGGAACTTCCCGCTCACCCTGGCGAGCTGGAAGGTCGCCCCGGCCCTGGCCACCGGCTGCACAGTCGTCCTCAAGCCGTCGGAGAACTCCCCGCTGTCCGCCCTGCTGCTGGGCCGGATCGCCACCGAGGCCGGACTGCCCCCGGGCGTGCTCAACGTGGTGAACGGCGACGGCCCGGGCGCCGGGCGGGCGTTGGGCCTCCACCCCGACGTCGACGTCCTCGCCTTCACCGGATCGACCGCCGTCGGCAGGCACTTCCTGCGCTACTCCGCCGACTCCAACCTCAAACGGGTCTGGCTGGAGCTGGGCGGCAAGTCCCCGAACATCATCCTCCCCGACGCCCCCGACCTGGAGAAGGCCGCCGCCACCGCCGCCTGGGGCATCTTCTTCAACCAGGGCGAGATGTGCACCGCGCCCTCGCGGCTTCTCGTCCACTCCTCCATCGCCGAACGCGTCACCGAGGCGATCGTGACCCGGGCCCGCGAACTCAGGGTCGGCGATCCACTGGACCCGGCGACCGAGATGGGCGCGCTGGTGGGCGAGAGTCACCTGGAGCGCGTCCTCGGCCACGTCGGCGGCGGCCTGGAGGAGGGCGCCCGGCTGCTCACCGGAGGCTCCCGGGCCCTCACCGGAAGCGGCGGCAGCTTTCTGGAGCCGACCGTCTTCGACCGGGTGGACCCCGGTATGCGGCTCGCGCGCGAGGAGATCTTCGGCCCGGTCCTGTCCGTGCTGGCCTTCGACGACCTCGACGAGGCGGTACGGCTGGCCAACGCCACCGAGTACGGCCTCGCCGCCGGCCTGTGGACCTCCGACCTGACCACCGCCCACCAGGTCTCCCGCGCGCTGAAGGCCGGCACGGTCTGGGTCAACTGCTACGAGGAGGGCGACCTGACCGTCCCCTTCGGCGGCGTGAAGCAGTCCGGCAACGGCCGGGACAAGTCCGTACACGCCATCGAGAAGTACACCGAGCTCAAGACCACCTGGATCCAGCTGTGAGCCGCACGAAAAGGTCCTCCCGGCCCCTCATCGCGATCCCCGCCCGCTTCTCGGCCACCACCTCCGCACTGCGGTACGCCGCCGAGGTCAACGCCCGCGCCCTGATCGAAGCCGTGTGGCGGGCCGGCGGCGAGCCGGTGAGCATCCACCCCGCCGCCGGGGAGACAGCGCTCCGCCTCACCCGCTTCGACGGCGTCCTGCTCCCGGGCGGCGGCGACCTCGCCCCGCACCGCTACGGGGCCACCGACACCCACACGAGTGTCTACGACGTCGACGAGACCCAGGACGCCTTCGACCTCGAAGTCGCCCGCACCGCACTGGACCTGGGCCTGCCCCTGCTCGCGGTCTGCCGGGGACTGCAGGTCGTGAACGTCGCCCTCGGCGGCACACTGGACCAGGACATGGGCGGCCCCGAGCGCGAACACCGGCACATGAGGCACCCGGTGGAGATCCGGCGCGGAATGCTCCTGGAGCTGGCCACGGGCGCCGAGAAGGCCGAGGTGTCCTGCTACCACCACCAGCGGGTGCACGGACTCGGCAGCGGTCTGACGGTCACCGCACGCGCCGCCGACGGCACGGTCGAGGGACTCGAACTCCCGCACGCCAAGGGGTGGTTCACCGCGGTCCAGTGGCACCCGGAGGACACCGCACCCGAGGACCCCGCCCAGCAGGGCCTCTTCGACGCACTCGTGACGGCGGCCCGCACCTGATCTTCAGTTCTTGGGACGTCGCCCGCTCCGACGCGGCGCGGGCTCGGCGCCGTCCAGCAGGAAGTGGCGGCGCTCCTCGCCGTTCTCCTCCACCTGGAGCACCACACGGCGCAACGAGTCCGCGAGGCTGCGGCACTCGGCGTCACTCAACTGCTCCGTGACGAAGGCCTCCTCCTCGTTGAAGGCCGGGAAGACCCGCTGCATCAGCTCCTCGCCCTTGTCGGTGAGGGTGAGCAGCACCAGCCGGCCGTCGTCGGGGTGGCCCGCGCGCCGGAGGAGCCCGCGGTTCTCCAGGGTGCGGGCCACCCCGGTGAGGGTGCCCTTGGAGATCCCCGCCTCCTCGGCGACGTTGCGGGTCTCCGACTCGCCCCAGATCCAGACCACCCACAGAACGACGAACCCCGTCCAGGTCAGGTCCGAGCCGCGCAGCACCGAGTTCTCCAGATGCTGTCGTACGGCGTACGCGGCGCGGTGGATGTTGGCCACGGCCGCCATCTGCTCGCGCCGGATCGGGAACCCGCCGAGCTTGGCCGACGCCAGCCGCTCGGCTTCGGTGATCGATCGGTGTCCGGGCACGGCCCCTCCTGTGGTC
>NZ_JBHUXV010000253.1:0-5787 GCF_042669125.1 Streptomyces sp. NPDC057253
GGCACGGCCCCTCCTGTGGTCTCTCGCGCCCCCGGAGCGACGTTCCGGGGGCGCGAGCGGTTCGGGATGAGATTGTACGAAGGGATGGAGCGGGCCGGCCGCCACCGGTCAGCTCAGTGCGCCGACCCGGCGCATGACCTCACGGCAGAAGGACCCCACCCCGTCGGGGTCGTCGGTGAACTGGGACGGCTTCACACAGAAGGTCGTGAAGCCCTGAGCCATCTGCTCGGGGACGGATTCGAGGGCCTGGGCGAGGTCCGCGCACGAGGTGTCGTCCGGGAAGACCGCCCGGGTGCCTCCGATGAGTTCCAGTTCGGAGAGGTCCCGGCCGGCGGCCTTCATGGCCTGGGCGAGCTTGTCCATCTCCTCCGCGGTGGGGCGGCCGAGCGGGTTGAAGGCGTGGCCGTACCGCACGATGCGGCGGACCATGGCGTCGTGCATGCCCGCCCCGCCGAAGCACAGGCGAGGTCCGTCCGGCCTGTGTGCCTTGGGCTCGAAGTAGACGTCCTCGAACGTGTGGTGCTCACCCTGGTGCGACACGGGGGAGGGGCCCCACAGCTTGGCCCAGATCTCCAGGTGTTCGTCCAGGAGCCTGCCCCGCCTGGCGAAGGGCACGCCGAGAGCGGAGTACTCGTCGCGGCTCCAGCTGACGTTGGGCAGCACCATCAGGCGTCCTTCCGACAGCAGGTCCAAGGTGCCCAGCTCGCGGGCCAGCAGCAGCGGGTGGCGCAGCGGCGCGATGACGGCCGAGGCCGCGAGGCGCAGCCGCTCGGTGACGGCGGCGATGGCGCTGAGCAGCATCAGGGAGTTGGGCCAGGGGGTGTACGGGTCCTGGTTGCCGGGCAGCGCGTAGTCCCGGGGGTTGCCCATCACACCGTTCGCGCCGGCGTCCGGACCGAGGACGATGTGCTCGCTGATCATCACCGAGTCGAAGCCGGCGTCCTCGGCCTCGCGTGCCCAGCGCACCAGAAGGGGCAGGTCGGCCCGGCCGCCGGTCATCGTCCAGTTCTCACTCAGCACCAGCTGCATGCGGGGTGCGGTGGTCATGGTCGTCGTTCTCCGTTCGTGAGCATCCGGGGACGGGCCCGCGGGTCAGAGCATCCAGGAGTACTCGTTGAACTCCCAGTCGGTGACGGCCTGTTCGAAGCGAGTGATCTCCAGGCGCTTGAGCTCCGTGAAGACCTGGACGAACCGCTCGCCCAGGGCCTCGTTCAGCGCCTTGTCCTGTTCCAGGGCCGTCAGCGCCTCGCGGAACGAAGACGGCAGCGTGGCTCCCTCGTCGCCGCGGTCGCCGGTGATGGGCGGCGGCGGAAGGAGGTCGCGTTCGACGCCGTCGAGCCCGGCCGCCAGCAGGGCCGCGATCGTCAGGTAGGGGTTTCCCGCGCCGTCGCCGATGCGGACCTCGATCCGGGCGCCCGCGCCGCGCTCGGGCGGGATCCGGGCGTAGGCGAGCCGGTTGTCGTAGCCCCAATTGGCGGCGGTGGGGGCGAGCGAACCGGCGGCGGCCAGGCGTTTGTAGGCGTTGACGGTCGGGTTGAGCACGGCCATCAGTGCCGGGGCGTGTTCGAGCAGCCCGGCCAGGAAGGACCTGGCGAGCGCCGAGAGCCCGTCCTCGGCACTGTCGTCGGCGAAGAGGTTGCGTTCCTGTCCGTCGGTGAGGGACAGGTGGACGTGGTTGCCGCTGCCCGACCGGTCGGCGAAGGGCTTGCCCATGAAGGTGGCGCGCATCCCGTGGCGGGCCGCGATCTCCTTCACCGCGTACTTGAACAGGAAGGCCCGGTCGGCGGCGCCGAGCGCCGGGCCGTGCGCCTGGTTGATCTCGTACTGTCCGCCGCTGAACTCCTGGATGCCGGCGTGGACCCCGAGGCCGAGGGCGCGACACTCCCGGATGAGCAGTGGGAGCATGTCGTCCGGGTCGTAGGCGGTGCCGACGACATAGCCCGCCGTGTCGCGGTCCAGGTACCTTCGCCAGCCGTGCGGTGCCTCGGGATCCGCCTTGAGGAGATAGAACTCCAGCTCCGGGGCGGCCACCGGGTGCAGCCCGCGTGCCGTCAGACGGTCGATCTGGCGTCGCAGCAGCGAGCGGGGGTCGAAGCGCAGCGGGGCCCCGTGCGCGGCCGGGTCGGTCACCTCGGCGAGCAGGTACGCGATACCGGGCGCGTATCCCGGCAGGGCCAGCGTGTCGGGGTCGATACGGGCGTCCGCGTCGGGCCAGCCGCTGCTCGCGGACTCGGGCACGTGCAGGGGGTTGCCTGCCAGGTCGGTGACCATGAGTGCCTGGCAGAAGGCGACGCCGTGGTCGGCGAACCGGTGGAGTTCGTCGGTCGGGATCTCCTTGCCGCGCGCCACGCCGTGGAGGTCGCTCCACAGCACACGGACCAGGTCGATGTCGCGGCCGGCCAGTTCGGCCGCGAGACGCGTCAGCCGATCCGCGGCGGCGGGAGAGGTGGGTTCGGACACCGGGAGCCTCCGGTCGATCCAGAAGTCATTTGATGTCAAACAGTATGATGGGTGAGCGCTCTCCGCAACCATGTGGTGCTCCGGGCAGGCGGATCCGCCGACGCGCCGCGCGCAAACGGGTGGTCGGGTCCGGTCAGAACATGGTGTTGTCGTTCGCCGAGGTCTCGGGCACGGCCTGGGTGACGTCCCAGTGCTCGACGATCTTGCCCTTCACGAACCTGAAGATGTCCACGACGGCACTGCCGCGGTCGGTGGGCGTCGTGGTCTCGTGGGTGTGCACCAAGACCAGGTCACCTTCGGCCGCGACCCGCTTCACCTCCTCCTTCAGCTGCGGGAACTGCTTGGTGTAGTCCGCGACGGCGGAGACGAACGCCGCCTTGCCGTCGGCGAAGTTCGGATTGTGCTGTGTGTACGTGGCGCCGATGTAGCGGTCGGCGGCCTCCTGGGGCTTCTTCTTGTTGAACGCCAGATCGATGAAGGCCAGCGCGACCCGCTTGTTGCACTCCGCGGTGGACTGTGCGGACGAGGCCTTCGCGGTCCGGTGGTCGGCGGTGGTGGAACCCTGGGTGGCGAAGGCCGTTCCGCCGAGCGTGAGCGTGGCGGCGGCGAGGCCGGCTACGAGGGTGGTCTTCCTGTTCATCGCGTCGTCTCCTGTTGGTGGGGGTGTCGGAACGTCCGTGGTGCCGGGGCGTTCACGTCTGAGTCCGGTGCGTGGAGGCGGGAGTTCTGGGCAGTGCCGAGCGCAGAAACCCGTCCACCAGCCGATGGGCCCGCTGTCTGGACTCCTCTCGGCGGGTGCGGGTCTCCGAGAGCAGCCAGGCGGGGTCGATGCCGTACTCCTCGGCCTGGCGCGCACCACCGAGGTCGAGCCACTGGCTCAGGGTCTCCTCGGTCAGCTCCGGGTGGAACTGGACGCCGAGCGCGCGGCCGGTCCGGAACGCCTGGGGGCCGACGCGGCTGCGGGCGAGTTCCTCGGCACCGGGCGGGACGGTGAAGCGGTCGAGGTGCCACTGGAACCACGGACCCGCCGGCAGCAGGTCCTCGGCCTCGGACCGGATGGGCATCCAGCCGATCTCCGCACGCGGCGCGCGCTCGACGCTCCCGCCCAGAGCGGTGGCCAGGGCCTGGGCTCCGAAGCAGATCCCGAGAACGGGCAGGTCCCTCTCGTGCGCCCGGCGCAGCAGCTTCAGCTCGCCGTCGATCCATGTCCCGACGGCGGCTCTGTCGTAGACCGACCATGGCGCGCCGAGAGCCAGGATCAGGTCGTACTCCTCGGGCGCGGGGAAGTCGAACTCGACGGCGGGATCGTGCTGCCGCTCTGCGGGCACGACCGTGTGTTCGTCGAGGGCGAAGCCGTGCTGGACCAGACGGTCGCCCACGGGGCCGGACAGTGACGCGTGATCGTGGCGCAGGACAAGGGCCCGCATGTCGGGGTCTCTCCTTACGGTCGTCCGGCATCCGTCGCGGTGCGTCGATCGGTCGGTCGTTTCCCCGGCCGCGCTCTCGCCGTCGGCCGGTCGAGTGTGTCGGGGCGTCGCGTCCGTGATCGACCGGGCGCGAGGTGCCGACCGGTTCGCCGAGGGGGTGACCGCCTCGCGGGGGACATCCGCCCGACGAATTGTTCGGGGTCAAACAATAGGGGTGGCCGGCAGTCTCGGCAAGTTTGTTGCGGATTGGCCAATCCCTGTCGCCGACCCCTTGTCGGCGGGCCCCGGCTTCCATATTGTACGGACCCAAACGATGGACTGGTCCGCCTGGCCCCGTCCCCGTCCCGCGCGCCGTGGCCTGCGCAGGCGCGCCTACCCGGATGGAGCGATCCATGTCGCACCAGACCGCACCGCCCAGCACCGGATCACAGGCGCCCGCGTCTTCCGGCACGCTGTCCCTCACCGATGTGGTGGCCCAGTCCGTAGGATTCATGGGCCCCGTCTTCTCCGTCTCCGTCCTGCTCCCGATGCTGGTCGGCATCACCACCGCGACCGGCAACGGAGCGGGCGCCGCCGCCCCGCTCTCGGTGTTGATCGGGACGGTCGGCATGCTCGCGATCGGCTGGATCGTCGCCACCTACGCCCGCCGCATCCGGGCCGCCGGCTCCCTGTACAACTACGTCACCGAGGGCCTCGGCGCCCGCCTCGGAGCCGCGTCCGGATATGTCTACTACGCCGGTGTGCTCGTCCTCGGCGCCGGTATCGCCGTCCTGATCGGCGGCACCGTGTACGACGACCTCAAGGCCGAGTTCGGCTTCGACGCCCTGCCGGTGTGGGTCTGGCAGTTCGCCTTCCTGGCCCTGGTGACGGCCATCGTGCACATCGGCGTCCAGGTCTCCGTCAAGGTCCAGCTGGCACTCGCGCTCGTCTCCATGGGCGTCCTGGCCGTGTTCTTCGTGTACCTGATCGTCAAGGTGGGCGGCGACAACAGCATCACCGCCTTCAAGCCGTCCAGCTCGGCACAGGGCTGGAGCGGGATCGCCTTCTCCGTCATCTACGGCGTCCTGCTCTTCACGGGCTTCGAGTCCGCCGCCAACCTCGCCGAGGAGACCGCCGACCCCAAGCGGTCCGTTCCCCGGGCGGTCATGATCTCCCTGATCGCCTCCGCCGTGTTCTTCCTTCTCGGCTGTTACGCCCAGATCGCCGGATTCCACTTCAGCGTGGACGCCGTGGCGAAGAACGCCGGCGCCCCGCTCGTCGCCCTCGCCTCACCGGGCGCCTTCGGCGCCACCTGGGTCGCCCGCCTGGTCGAACTGGTCATCCTGCTCGACATGCTGGCCGTGTACATCGGCGTCTCGGTCGCGGTCACCCGCGGTGTGCTGACCATGGCCAAGGACGGCTGGCTGCCCAAGCCCCTGACCCGGGTCAGCGCACGCCGAGGCACCCCGGTCGGCGGCACCGCGGTCGTGGCCGTCGTCTACCTCCTCACCGTCCTGGTCAGCCAGGCCTTCCCCAAGAGCGTGGCGGTCCCGGGCCTGCCGGACTACTTCGGCTGGTACGCCTGGCTGTCCGCCTTCGGCATCTTCTGTCTCGCCGCGATCTACCTCGCCATGTGCCTCGGGGCGCCGCGCGGACTCAAGGGGCACGCGGGTCAGGCCCAGACGTGGCTCGCCACCGTCGTCGGCCTGGTGATCACCGGAGGGGCGCTCTTCGGCGCCGTCTACAAGGTGCCCGCGCCGTCGATCTACGCGGCCTACGCCGCCATGGGACTGGTCGTGATCGCGGTCGTCGGAGGCTTCGCCGTCAGGTCCCGCACGGCGGAGGTCCTGTGACGGCGCGGCCGGAACCGGTGTACCTGGTCGCGGGGGCGAGCAGCGGCATCGGTGCCGCGGTCGCCCAC
>NZ_JBHUXV010000254.1:0-5546 GCF_042669125.1 Streptomyces sp. NPDC057253
ATGTATCACACCGGGGATCTGGCGCGGTGGACGGTGGATGGGCAGTTGGTGTTCGCGGGGCGTGCGGACGAGCAGGTGAAAATCCGCGGCTTCCGCATCGAACCGGGTGAGGTCGCCGAGGCGCTCGCCGCTCACTCAGCGGTAGCGCAAGCCGCGGTGGTGGTGCGGGATGACGTGACAGGCGAGAAGCAGCTGATCGCCTACATCGTGCCGGCCTCCTCGGGCGGGGAGTCCGACGGCCTCCTCGGTGAGGTGCGGGAGCACGCCGCACAGCGGCTGCCGGGATACATGGTGCCCGCGGCGATGATCATTCTCGATGAACTGCCGCTGACGCCCAACGGAAAGCTGGACCGCAAAGCTCTGCCTGCTCCGGACCTCGCCGCGGCGTCCGGCGCGGGCCGAGCGCCGGCCACCGCAAAGGAGGAGACCCTCTGTTCCGCATTCGCCGAGGTCCTCGGACTGGCCGAAGTAGGAGCCGACGACGACTTCTTCGCGCTGGGCGGGCATTCGCTCCTGGCGGTGTCGCTCGTGGAGCGGCTGAGGGTTCGGGGAGTGGCGGTCTCGGTGCGGGCACTGTTCCAGACGCCGACGCCCGCCGGCCTTGCGGTGGCGGCCGCACCCGAGTCTGTGGCGGTGCCTCACAACCTGATCCCTGCGGACGCGCAGGAGATCACCCCAGAGATGCTGCCGCTGATGGATCTGAACGCGGCCGAGATCGAGCACATCGTCTCGCGGATACCGGGCGGGGCGGCCAACGTGGCAGACGTATATCCGCTCGCTCCCCTACAGGAAGGCTTCCTCTTCCACTTCCTGCTGGCGGACGGAGGCGATGACGCGTATGTGGTGCCCAGGGTGCTGGGCTTTCAGTCGCGGGACCGGTTGGACGCGTTCCTGGTCGCGTTGCAGCGGGTGATCGACCGGCATGACATCTACCGCACGGCGATCGTGTGGGAGGGGCTGCGCGAGCCGGCACAGGTGGTGGCCCGGCGAGCCACACTGCCGGTGGACGAGGTCACACTCGAGCCCGACACCCCGGATGCGGTCGCTCAGTTGCTGGCCGCGGGCGGTTCGCGGATGGACTTGAGTCGGTCTCCGCTGATCGATGTGCACACGGCTGCCGAGCCCGGTACGGGCCGCTGGCTGGCGCTGCTGCGTATCCATCATCTGGTTCAGGACCACACCGCACAGGATGTACTGCTCGACGAGCTGAGTGCCTTCCTGTCGGGACGGGAGGACGAACTGCGGGAGCCCCAGCCGTTCCGCAACTTCGTGGCGCAGGCCCGCCTCGGTGTCGCGCGTGAGGAGCATGAGCGCTACTTCACCGAGCTCCTTGGCGATGTGGAGGAGACCACGGCACCGTACGGACTTCTTGACGTCCACGGTGACGGCAGCGGCGTGGCCCGATCCCACCTCGTGGTGACTGAGGAAGTCGCCAGCCGTGTCAGGGAGTTGGCGCGATCGCTGGGCGTGAGTGCGGCGACGGTGTTCCATCTGGCGTGGGCGCGGGTGCTTGCGGTGCTCAGCGGGCGGGATGACGTGGTGTTCGGCACGGTGCTCTTCGGCCGGATGAACGCGGGCGCGGGCGCTGACCGGATCCAGGGGCCGTTCATCAACACCCTGCCGGTGCGGGTACGCGTCGGATCATCCACTGTCGCTGCGGCGCTGTCGGACCTGCGGACGCAACTGGCCGAACTGCTGGTACACGAACACGCTCCATTGGCCCTCGCGCAGCAGGCCAGTGGCGTGCCGGGTGACAGCCCACTGTTCACCTCGATCTTCAACTACCGGCACGGCCAGGCCGTCGGGCGGACCGCGGTCCCGGACGGCCGCGCCGGTCTCAACGGAATCAGCACGGTGTTCACCCGGGAGGCGACCAACTATCCCGTCAGCGTGGCCGTCGACGATCACGGATCCCGGTTCGGTCTGAGCATCGATGCGGTGAGTCCTGCCGACGCGGAACAGATGTGCAGACTGCTCCGGACCTGCTTGGAAGACCTCGTGGCTGCCTTGGAGGACACACCGGACAAGCCGCTCGCGGCGGTGGAAGTACTCGACTCCGGCGAGCGGTATCGGGTCGTGACGGAGTGGAACGACGTGGCCACTGCGGCCCCGGACATGACCGTGCCCCAGACGATCGCCCAATGGGCAGCGGACGCGCCGGGCACGGTCGCCGTGGCCTGCGACGGGACGGAAGTGTCGTACGCGGAACTCGACGTGCGCGCGAACCGGCTGGCGCATTGCCTGAGGCAACAGGGCGTCGGCGCCGAGTCAGTGGTCGGCCTGTGCCTGCCGCGTGGCGTGGAGACAGTGGTGGCCATCCTGGGAGCGTGGCGGGCCGGTGCGGCGTATGTGCCGCTGGATCCTGAATACCCGGTGGAGCGGCTGTCGTTCATGCTCGAGGACAGCGGGGCACGTCTCGTCGTCGGCTTGAGCGATCTCACGCGCGGCCTCTTCGCGCCCGGCCTCCGCAGGCTGGACCTGGACGCCCCGGAAACAGTGGAAGCGCTGGCATCGGCGCCCACATCGGCGCCCGAACTCGAGATCTCTGCCGACCAACTGGCATACGTTATCTACACATCGGGCTCCACCGGGCGCCCCAAGGGCGTACAGGTCACGCACGGCGGCATGGCGAACCTTGCCATGGCACTGGCGCCGATTCTCGGCGCGGGCCCGGCGGTACGAACTCTGCAGTTCGCCTCGTTCAGCTTCGACGCCTCGGTACTCGATGTGGCGGCAACTCTGACCGCCGGCGGTACGCTCGTGGTGGCCTCGTCCGCTGAGCGCTCCGATACCCGGGAACTGGTACGGATGGTCCGGGATGAGGGCATCGAGTCGGCCAGTGTCGTGCCCTCGCTGTTGGCAGTGCTGGATCCGGCGGACCTGGCGGACGTCTCCACGATCGTGGTGGGTGCCGAGCCGATTTCGCGCGAGCAGGCCGCGCTTTGGAGTGAGGGTCGGAACCTCGTACACGCCTACGGGCCCACCGAATCGACAGTGATGGTCACGACCGGCCCGCTGGACGCTGGGCCGGTGGTGACCATGGGCTCTCCGCTTGTCAACACCAAGGTGTTCTTGCTGGACGGCTCGCTCAATCCGGTTCCGGTAGGTGTGACAGGCGAGTTGTACATCGGCGGCGACCAATTGGCCCGCGGATACGCCGGTCGTAGCGCTCTGACCTCGGAACGGTTTGTGGCCTCTCCGTACGGCGGGCCGGGTGAGCGGATGTACCGGACGGGCGACGAGGCGCGGTGGACCGCCGACGGTCGGCTGGTGTTCGCGGGCCGGGCGGATGAGCAGGTGAAGATCCGCGGCTTCCGAGTGGAGCCGGCCGAGGTGGCCGCTGCGCTGTCTGGTTGCCCGGCCGTCACGCAGACCGCAGTGATCGCCAGGGAGGACACACCGGGCGACAAGCGATTGGTCGCCTACGTGGTACCCGCCGAAAACGCGGACACCGCACAACTGTCCTCTGCGGTTCGGAACTTCGCTTCGAATCAGCTGCCGGAATTCATGGTGCCTTCGGCCGTGGTGGTCCTGGACGCGCTGCCGCTGACGGTGAACGGCAAACTGGACCGCAAGGCATTGCCCGCCCCGATCTACGCGACAGCGGCTGCTGCGAGTCGCGGACCATCCACCCCTCAGGAGGAGATTCTGTGTGGGGTGTTCGCCCAGGTTCTCGGCCTGGAGAGCGTCGGAGCCGAGGACAACTTCTTTGAGCTTGGCGGTCATTCGCTGCTGGCCACACGGCTGGTGAGCCGGGTGCGTTCGGTGCTGGGAGTCGAGCTGCCCTTGCGCGCACTGTTCGACGCGCCGACACCAGCCGGAGTGGCTGGGCGTCTGCGGGGGGCGGACACGGGGCGTACCGCATTGACGGCGGGAGCGCGTCCTGAGCGGATCCCGTTGTCGTATGCGCAGCGACGGTTGTGGTTCATCGGGCAGCTGGAAGGGCCGAGCCCGACCTACAACATTCCGACGGTACTCCGGCTTGCCGGGCAGGTGGACCAGGAGGCGCTGAACGCGGCGCTGAGGGATGTGATCGGTCGGCACGAGGTTCTGCGCACCGTCTTCGGCGTGGCTGCCGACGGTGAGCCCTACCAGCGAATCCTGGACCTTTCGGAATTGCCGTGGGGCCTGCAGACGGTGGACCTCATGGCTGCCGACGGTGCAGCCGATTCGGCGGCCACGATCGCGGAGGCAACCGGCTACGCGTTCGACCTTGCGGTCGAGGTGCCGATCCGGGCCTGGCTGATCAAGGAGGCCGCCGACGACTATGTCCTGGTCGTGGTGGTGCATCACATCGCGAGCGACGGCTGGTCGGACGCCCCCTTGGCACGCGACATTTCGGTGGCGTATGCGGCGCGGTGTGCGGGGCGGGCTCCGGAGTGGGAGCCGCTGCCCGTGCAGTATGCGGACTATGCGCTGTGGCAGAGGGAACTGCTGGGCGCAGAGGATGCCCCGGAGAGTCTGCTCTCGCGGCAGGTGGAGTACTGGCGGAGTGAATTGGACGGTGCTCCTGAGGAGTTGGTCCTTCCGTTCGACCGTCCCCGTCCTGCTGTTCCCTCGCGCGAGGGGCATGGAGTCCGGCTGAGCGTGCCGGCGGGGGTGCATGCGCGGCTGTTGGAGTTGGCGCGGGAGCGGGGCGTGACGCTGTTCATGCTGATGCAGTCGGCGTTGGCGGTGACGTTGTCGCGGCTGGGTGCGGGTGTGGATATTCCGATCGGTTCGGCGGTTGCGGGCCGTACGGATGAGGCGCTGGATGATCTGGTCGGCTGCTTCGTCAACACCCTCGTGATCCGTAGCGAGCTGTCCGGCGATCCGACGTTCGTTGACCTGTTGGAGCGGGTACGGGAGACGGGTCTTCGCGCGTTCGCGCATCAGGATGTGCCGTTCGAGCGGTTGGTGGAGGAGCTGGCCCCGGCCCGGTCCCTGGCCCGCCAACCGTTGTTCCAGGTCATGCTCACCTTCCAGGACACCGTTTCGGCAGTTGCGAATGCTGAAGCCGCCCAACCCTCCCAGGCGCTGTCCGGAGTTCAGGTCAGCGGGATGTCAACAGGCAAGGTATCGGCGAAGTTTGACCTGTTCGTATCCGTGGGGGAGAAGCGCGATCCGCAGGGGGTCCCGGCGGGGATCGGTGGGATGGTCCTCGGTTCTGCGGATTTGTTTGAGGCGAGCACGGTTGAGAGGTTCGTCGGTTGTCTGGTTCGGGTGCTTGAGGCGTTGGTGGAGGATCCGTCGTCTCGGGTGTCTGGGGTGGATGTGTTGGGTCTGGGGGAGCGGGCTCGGGTGTTGGAGGGGTGGAACGACACGGCGGTTGCGGTGCCTGAGGTGATGGTGCCGGGGTTGTTTGCGGGGCAGGTGGCACGGACGCCGGGGGCTCTTGCGGTGGTTGCGGGTGGTGTGTCGGTGTCGTTTGGGGAGTTGGAGGCCCGCGCGAATCGGCTGGCGCATTTCTTGCGGTCGCAGGGTGTGGGTGCGGAGTCGGTGGTGGGGTTGTGTCTGCCGCGGGGTGTGGAGTCGGTCGCGGGGATTTTGGGGGTGTGGAAGGCGGG
>NZ_JBHUXV010000255.1:0-5233 GCF_042669125.1 Streptomyces sp. NPDC057253
GGACGGCGACGCGACGCGCTCGTCAGGGTGGCGGACGGCTGCGGTGGCACCGCGCACGTCGCCGATGTCACCGTCCGCGGCGACGTCGAGGAACTGGTCGCCGCCGTCGTACACGAACACGGCCGGGTCGACGGGGTCGTCGCGAACGCCGGCATCATGCGCCCGGGCGGCGTGACCGACCTCTCCGACGAGGACTGGGACGCCACCCTGCGCACCAACCTCACCTCCGTGTTCCTTCTCGCCCGCGCCACCCTGCCCGAACTCACCCGCACCCGGGGCGCGTTCGTCACCGTCGGCTCCATCGCGGGGCTGCGTGCCCCGTCGGGCATGGCCGCGTACGCCGCCTCCAAGGCCGGCGCGGCGATGCTGACGGCGTCGATCGCCACCGAGTTCGGACCGCTCGGCGTCCGTGCCAACACCGTCTGCCCGGGCTGGACCCGTACCGAGATGGCCGACCAGGAGATGCGTGAGTTCGGCGAACCGCTCGGCCTGGGCATCGACGCGTCGTACGACGCCGTCACGGCCCTGGTGCCGCAGCGCCGGCCGGCCCTGGCGGAGGAGATCGCCGACGCCGTGCTCTGGCTGCTCGGTCCCGGGGCGTCGTACGTCAACGGCACCACCCTCACCGTGGACGGCGGCACCACCATGGTCGACCCGGGGGCCGTCCCCTTCGACTTCTCCCTCGCCCCCCGTCAGATCGAGGACTGACAGTGGACCTTCGCCTCAAGAGCCGTACGGCTCTGGTCACCGGCGGTGGCAGCGGCATCGGGCGGGCCACCGTCACCGCCCTGCTCGCCGAGGGCGTCACCGTGACCGTGCTCGACCTGGCCCCGCCCCCACCCGGCCTCCCCGACGGCGTGCGCTGGCACACCGGAGACGTCACCGACGAGGAGTCCCTCGCCGAGGCGGTGCGCGCCTGCGGCGGCCCTGACATCGCCGTGGGCTGCGCCGGCGTCTCCGGTCCCATGGGCAAGTCACCGGCGGACATCACCCACGCGGAGTTCACGCGGACGATCGAGGTCAACCTCACCGGCCAGTTCCTGCTGGCGAAACACGCGTCGGCCGCCATGCGGGCCAGGGGCGGCGGCGCGATCGTCTTCGTCGCCTCGGACTCCGGGTTCGTCGCCGCGCCCGGCATGGTGCCGTACTGCGCCTCCAAGGGCGGTGTCCTGATGCTGGCCAAGGCCCTCGCCACCGACCTGGAGCGGGACGGCGTACGGGTCAACTGCGTGGCCCCCAGCATCGTCGACACCCCGATGTCCCGCACCGACCTCGGTCTGACCGAGGCCGGGTTCGAGGGCCAGCCCTACCCCGTGCACCGCACCGAGGAGATCGCCGCGGCCATCTGCTACCTCGTCTCGGACCTCGCGCGAGGCGTCAACGGTACGGCGCACGTCATGGACTTCGGGGCACTGGCCCGGTCGGCGTTCCCGGCGTGACGCGCGTGAACAGCCGTCCCGCCGGGCCCTGATCGGCCGGATCCCGGCGGATGCCCCCGTGAGGTGATGCTGCGCGGGCCGGCCACCGCCGCGCCGAGCTGGTCGTCGACGCTCTCGACACGGTTGCCGGACCGGGCTGTCCGGAGCGCGGCCGCAGCATCCACACCGACGCCGGATCGGCGTACACCTCGGCTCAATTGTGCTACCTGGCAGGCGAGTTGTGGCTACGGTAGACCATGGGCAGGACGGGTGTCTGCTACGGCGACGAGGAGATCGGAACCAGCGCCCGGGACGACCGGGTCGGCGCACGGGCCGACGCCCTCACGTTCATCGAGCCCCACGACAACCGCAAGGCACCCGCGCACGACATCACCAGCAGGGGCCAGATGATCCAGCGGTGGTCGGCTGTTCCGGTGTCCGACCATTGCAGCACGTTCTCGTTGTCGGCCGTGGACATCTCCTGGATGCCGAGGACGAGACCGCTGCCGGCGTTGACGAGGCAACGGTGGGGGGCTGAGCCGATGTTCCAGCAGACGGTGTAGGTGTGACCGTGTGCGTCGTGGAACGGGCCGAGGTCGACGGTGGAGCCGTTCGCGGTGTCGGCGAAGGTGAGCGGGCCGGTGGAGGTCCGCTTGATCGTGGACGAAGCCCACGTCCCTGGTTTCCTGGATCGCGTTCCGGAAGCGGATCACGGACAACGCGCCGACCAGTGCGAACGCCCGGGCCAGGTTCGATCCGACCACGAGCATGATCAACGCGACATGCACACCGGTGACTCGTCGGTGACGCCGTCGAGGTCCCCGCAGTGGAGGGGTTCATGAGAATGGTCGGTGGATTCCATAAGCCTTGAAGGTGACTGGACCACGGGCGGCCGACTCCCTGCCCCATACCAGCCATCCGCACTCCCGATGGCGCTTCGTTGCCCTGTTTCTTGTTCCGGTCATGGGCCGCACCTACGCTGCCAGAACCGCACTTCCGCGGCATCGGACAAGGGATACGGAAAACATGGGTCGACTTGCCGGGAAAATCGCCTTCATCAGTGGAACAGGGGCCGGAATCGGCCGCGCGGCTGCTCAGGTGTTCGCCGCGGAGGGCGCCCTCGTATTCGGCTGTGACATCGACGAGATCCGAGCGGCGGAAACGGTGGCAACAGTGGAAAAGGAAGGGGGTGTCATGCGCTCCCTCGCCCCGGTCGACCTTTCCACCGAGGAGGGGGCCCGCCAGTGGATCGAGGCCGGTATCGAGGCCTTCGGTGGGATCGACATCCTCTACAACAACGCCTCAGCGCTACGGAACGGCCCGTTCGAGTCGATGCCTGCGCAGGACTGGTACTTCACCATCAAGAACGAACTCGACATCCCGTACTTCTGCACGCAGGCCGCGTGGCCGCACCTGATCGCGCGCGGTGGCGGCGCCGTTCTGAACGTGGCCTCCGTGGCGGCCGTACGGGGCGCTCCGTTCATGCCGATGGTGCCGCACGGCGCCGCCAAGGGCGGAGTCCTGGCCATGAGCATGCACCTGTGTGCCGCGGGCGCCCCCCACGGCATCCGGGTCAACACCATCGCCCCCGGCATGATCCGCACCTCCGCCACCGCGCCGTTCCTCGACGACCCGAACGGGCCGAAGGCGCACCTGGAGGCAAGGATTCCGGTCGGGCGTGTGGGGCAGCCGGAGGACATCGCGCACGCCGCCGCGTTCCTCTGCTCCGACGAGGCGGCGTTCGTGAACGGCGCCAACCTCATGGTCGACGGCGGCGACAGCGCCATGGCGGGCTGACGGCCATGGAGGCGCGACTCGATCACATCGGCGTCAACGTCCGTGACCTCGCCGCCCAGACCACGTGGTACCAGGCCGCGTTCGGGCTGCGCATCGTCTTCGAGTTCCACCTGGAGGGACCCGGCCTGAGCGCGGTCGTCCTGGAACACCCCGACGGCTGGCGCATCGAACTGCTCGCCCGGCCCGGGTCGGCCCCCGGCCTGCGTGCCCCGGGTCCGGCAGCCGCCGTCCTGACCGAGGGATACGGACACTTCGCGGTCACCACCCCGGAGCTGGAACCCGTGTACGCGGCCCTCTTGGCGCACGGCGCGGGTGAGGTCATGAAACCCGGCGACTCACCCGAGCCGGGTGTGCGCATGGCCTGGGTCAGTGACCCCGAAGGAAATCTCATCGAACTCATAGAGAAGAACACGGAACTGAGCGCCGACCGGAAGACGGAAAGAGGGAACCCGCGATGACACGAACCATCTCTCTGAGGAATATTGACCCGGGAACGCTCATATCCTGCTGCCTTGCGGTTGCCGCGGCACAGATGTGCATTACGGTTCCGGCGCCCATCAACGGGGAGATCCAGGCCGCTTTCGGAGCATCCGGATCCCAGGTGGCGTGGGTGACCCTTGCCTTCATTCTTCCCACCGCGATTCTGGAACTGAATTTCGGGGTGCTGGGCGATCTCTTCGGACGTAAACGACTGTTGGTGGGCGGCGGATTCGTTCTGGCCCTCGGCCAACTGCTCAATGCCACTTCGCAGAACGTGACGATGCTGTGGACCGGCCAGGCCCTGGCCGGTATCGGAGCCGCCGCGCTCTTCCCGAGTTCCCTCGCCGTGATCGCCGCCGCGACCCCGGGGGAGAAGGACCGCGCCAAGGCCGTGTCGACCTGGGCGCTGAGCATCTCCATCGCCTCGGCCGTGGGCCCGCTGTCCTCCGGCGTGCTCGCCACCGTCGCCGACTTCCGGTGGGCGTTCGTTCCACCGATCGTCCTCGGTCTGGTCGTCGCTGTCTCTTCTTGGATCCTCGTCACGGACTCCAGGGCCCCCGAGGGCCGCGCACTCGACTGGCCTGGTCAGGTCACGGTCGCCGTCGGCCTGACCGCTCTGCTGTGGGGCGTCATCGAGGGCGGCGAGCGTGGCTGGAGCAGTCCCGCGATCGTCGGTTCGCTCTCCCTCGCCGCGGTGGCCCTGGTCGCCTTCCTCATCGTCGAGAAGCGCGCCGAGTCCCCGATGTTCAACCTGGACCTGCTGAGGATCCCCTCCTTCGCGGCGTCCTCGGTCGTCGCCCTGGTCGGCATGTTCGGCTTCATCGGCACCGGGTACGTCGTCTCGATCCGCCTGGGCGCGGTCATGCACCTCAGCGCCCTGCGGGCCAGCCTTCCCTTCGTCATCCTGCAGTTGATCCCGCTGCTGCTGGCACCCGTGCTGAGCAAGATGCTCACCCGTGTCGACGCGCGCTGGCTGCTGACGGGAGGGCTGCTGCCGATGGCCGCCGGCCAGTTCTGGATCGCGGCTCTGCCCGTCACCACCACCTCCCTGACCGCCTTCATCGGTCCGGTGCTGCTGCTGGGCGTCGGCTTCATCTGCGTCGTGTCCTCGCTGACCTCGGCCGCCGTCAACGCCGTACCGATCGAGAAGACCGGCATGGCCAGCGGTGCGACCAGCCTGGTGCGGGAGTTCGGCCAGGCCCTCGGCCCGGCGGTCATCAGCACCGTCGCGCTGAGCATCGCCTCCTCGGCGTTGGCCGGGAAACTCAGTGGTGCCGACGCCGGCATGGAGGCGGCGGCCGGGCCGCTCGCCGTGGTGAGCGCCGGCAGCGAGAGCGCCCGTGCGGCGGCTCAGTCGGCCCTCGGCCACGGCATGGCCGTGGGCGTGGTGATCTGCGGTTGCGCCTCCCTGCTGGGCGCGGTGGCCACCCTGCTGTTGGTACGGAAGAA
Source organism: Streptomyces sp. NPDC057253 (assembly GCF_042669125.1). Taxonomy (NCBI): domain Bacteria; kingdom Bacillati; phylum Actinomycetota; class Actinomycetes; order Kitasatosporales; family Streptomycetaceae; genus Streptomyces; species Streptomyces sp. NPDC057253. The sequence goes on from NZ_JBHUXV010000255.1 coordinate 5,145, forward strand.
CCCCGGCCGCCAGGCTGCCGAGACGGGTGAGCCGGCGATCCAGGCGGCCTCCGCCTGAATCGAGGCACGATGTGGGAGAGGCCGGGGCC
>NZ_JBHUXV010000256.1:0-5161 GCF_042669125.1 Streptomyces sp. NPDC057253
GTCCCGGGGTTCTCACCCCGGGACCGGGCCCTGTGGACGTACGTGCGCGTCAGTGCCGGTTGAACGACTGGACGTAGCCGTTCGCGGGCGTACCCACACCCGTCACGTCGTCGTAGCCCTTCACCGCGGACAGCGAGCTGTCCTTGCCGAGGCTGCGCACCGAGGTGATCAGACCCTCGGAGGCGTCGAAGCTGTTGGCGAAGTCGACGCGGGCCTCCGCGAGGCCGGAGCCCGTCGGGTTGTCCGTGACGTCGTGGTACACCCGGGACCCGTACTTCGAGTAGATCGACGGGTTGGCGAAGCCGAGCGCCTTGCCGCCGCCCGCCTGCTGCGCCAGCGCCTGCACGGCCGCGATCACCGGCGAGGCCAGCGAGGTGCCGCCGATGCGGTACTCGCTGTACTGCTGCGAGCCGTCGGGGAAGGTCTGCGTCTGCCCCACCAGGAAACCGGTGTTCGGGTCGGCGATCGCGGAGATGTCCGGAACGACACGGTTGCCGGCGGCGTTGTTGGCCGTGGCGAGCGCGTTCGGGACGACGGCCTTCTGGTAGAAGGGCTCGGCGACCGTCTTGCTGGTGCCGCCGCCCGCGCCCGAGGTGAACGCGCCGGGGAAGTTGGTCCAGCTCTTGCCGTCCGCGGACAGCAGGGCCTTCTCGGTGCCCCAGCCGGTCTCCCACAGGTACTTGTCGCCCTTGCCGACCGCCAGCGAGGTACCGCCGACCGCCGTCACCCACGCCGAGTTGGCCGGGGTGTCGACCTGCTTCGTACCGGTGTTGGCGACCTCGTCGCCGTTGTCACCGGAGGAGAAGTAGAAGCCGATGCCCTCGACCGCGCCGAACTGGAAGACCTGGTCGTAGGCGGCCGCGAGGTCCGGGGTCTGGTTGGCCTCGATGTCGCCCCAGGAGTTCGAGACGATGTCGGCCAGGTGGTTGTCGACGATCTTGCTGAGCGAGTCGAGCAGATCGTCGTCGTAGCAGGACGCGGCACCCACGTACGTGATGTTCGCGTCCGGCGCGACCGCGTGCACGGCTTCGACGTCGAGGGTCTCCTCGCCGTACCAGCCGGCCGCCCCGCACTCGTCGGTCTTCGTGTAGTTCTTGGGCAGCACCTGCTTCAGCTGCCCGGTGGTGTAGGCGGCGTCACCGTTCTTCTTCGCGTACGTGGCCGCGTCGAAGGCGATGGTCGGGGAGGCGTACGCGTCCGTGATCGCGACCCGCACCCCCTTGCCCGTGTACGTGCCCGCGCCGTACGCGGCACGCAGCTGCCTGCCCGTGTAGCCCTTGATCGCGTACGGGATCTTGGTGCCGTAGGCGTCGGGCAGCGTGCTCGCGATGTTCGAGCCGTAGTACGAGGAGAACGGCCCGGAGTTCTTGAACACGGCGTCCGGCGGCGGCAGTTGGTCCTTGCTGCTGGCCTTGTGCGGCGCGTTGTCGAGACCGGTGACGGTCAGGACGGCACCGTCGAGGCCGGCCGGCGCGGACGCGGCCTTGGCCGGGGCGCGGTAGGTCTTCGAGCCCTTGGTGTAGTTGTGCAGCTGGGTCCCGAAGGCCTTCTCGACGGCGGCCACGTCACCGCTGACGGCGACGTAGTGCTCGGTGACGTCCGTGACCTTCAGACCGGCGGCCGTCAGCCAGGACTTGACCGCGGTCACCTGCGCCTTGGTGGCGCCGAAGCGCTGCTGCGCCTGCTTGGCGCTCAGGTACTTGCCGTACGACGCCGAGTTCGGGTCGGACACGGACTTCGCGTAGGCGGCGAGGCCGGTGGCGTCCTTGCCGGCGAGGTAGACCCGGGCGGAGACCTTGGCACTGTCCGAGGTGGCGCCCTTGTCGGCCTTGGCCGTGGCCCACGCCGGCTTGGTCCCGGCCAGTGTGTCGCGGTTCGGGCTGTCCGCGGCGTGGGCCGCGGGTATACCGAGCGCCAGCGCGCCCGCGAGCATGGGCAGTGTCGCCGCCATGCTCACTCCGGCGCGAAGTTTGGCGCGGTTGGATCTCATGGAACCCCCTGGATGCGGTTCGTCGCGAGTGATCACTCGACGCGATGGCCACTCTTGCGACGAACTCTTCATGCGAGGGGAATGCGCATGCCAAGAAGAGCCCAATTAACCTAATGAAAAAGGCTGGTTAGAGGGTTAACCCTCTATGATCCCGGCTTCGCGCCCCGCTCCTTCAACATCCCCGTCATCAGATCGATCTCCGACTGCTGCGCGTCGACCATCCCCTGCGCGAGCCGCTTCTCCACGCCGACCGTGCACTTGTCCACACAGCCCTTCGCCATGTGGATGCCGCCCCGGTGATGCTCCGTCATCAACTGGAGGTAGAAGACCTCGGCCTGCCTGCCGTTCAGCGTGCCCAGCTTCTTCAGCTCGCTGTCGGTCGCCATGCCCGGCATCAGCGAACCCTCGCCGGCCGACGGCATGTCACCCATGCCCATCCACGTCATCGGCGGATCCGCCGACACCTTGGGCAACCCCCACAGATCCAGCCAGCCCAGCAGCATGCCGCGCTGGTTGGCCTGCGTCTGCGCGATGTCGTAGGCGAGCCGCCGCACCTCGACGTCCTTGGTGCGGTCGCGCACGATGTACGACATCTCGACGGCCTGCTGGTGGTGTACGGCCATGTCGCGCGCGAAACCCGCGTCCGCCGACTCGGCGGTGGGCGTGTCGCCCGAGCCGCCGTCCTCCGCGACGGCGTAGGTGATCGCGCCGGCCGCGACGAGCACGCCCGCCACCGCCACGGCCACTCCCGCGAACCTCACTGCGACAGACCACCCGTGCACGCCGCGCCCGGCTCGGGCGTCTGCTGGCCCTGCACGAACTTCTCGAAGAACTTGTCGACGTTCGGGTCGGTGGCGCTCGTCACCGTCCGCTGGTGGCCCCAGGCCGACAGCACGATCGGGTCCTTCTGCTTGTCGTCCGGGCTCATCAGCGTGTACGGCGTCTTCTTCACCTTGGCCGCGAGCGCGTCGACGTCGGCCTTCTTGGCCGCGCTGGTGTACGTCACCCAGACCGCGCCGTGCTCCAGGGAGTGCACGGCGTTCATGTTGTTGACGGCCTTGGTGTAGACGTCGCCGTTGCAGTTCATCCAGACCTGGTTGTGGTCGCCGCCCACCGGGGGCTCCATCGGGTAGTTCACCGTCTTGGCGACATGGGTGCGGCCCAGCGTGCCCTTCCAGGTCTTCACGCCGTCCGAGCCCGTGACGAAATGCCCCTTGCCCTTGCCGTCGGCCGCCGTGCTGTCGTCGGACTGCGACTGGACGAGAGCGACGGTACCGGCGGCCAGACCGGCCACGGCGACCACACTGGCGGTGATGACGAGGATCCGGTTGCGGCGCGCGCGGGCCTTTTCGGCGCGCCGCATCTCCTCTATGCGCGCCTTGCGTGCCGCGGAGGTGCTCTTCTTGGCGGAACCCATGAGGTGTGTCCTTCTGGGGGAAAGGGGCGGGGCGGACGGTGAAGACCGGTCCGCTGATCGTAGTGGGGCGGGGGCGGCTTCTCGCAGGGAGCCCACAGGAAACCCGGGGCCCCGGATGAGACGGGGTGGGCCGGGCATTACGTATGTCAGTCCGAGCAGGCAAGATGGGCGGCAGAGCAGTGCATCCGCCGGACGTGAGGCGTTCACCCCGGGCTCGCCCGGGAGATCAAGGTCGGCAACGCGCTCGAAACGCTGTTGTGGTGTGATGCTCAGGTGCCCGACCGCCTCCTGCGGGACACGGAGACAGGCGGCCTGACCAGCAAGGATGGGGAAGTCGAAGATGGACAAGCAGCAGGAGTTCGTGCTCCGGACCTTGGAGGAGCGCGACATCCGGTTCGTACGCCTGTGGTTCACGGACGTGCTGGGCTTCCTCAAGTCCGTCGCCGTGGCCCCGGCGGAACTGGAACAGGCCTTCGACGAGGGCATCGGCTTCGACGGTTCGGCGATCGAGGGATTCGCCCGCGTATACGAATCCGACATGATCGCCAAGCCGGACCCATCGACCTTCCAGGTGCTGCCCTGGCGCGCGGAGGCCCCCGGCACCGCCCGGATGTTCTGCGACATCCTCATGCCCGACGGCTCCCCGTCCTTCGCCGACCCGCGGTACGTCCTCAAGCGGGCCCTGGCCCGTACCTCGGACCTGGGCTTCACCTTCTACACCCACCCGGAGATCGAGTTCTTCCTCCTGAAGGACCGCCCGCTGGACGGCTCGCGCCCGACCCCGGCCGACAACTCGGGTTACTTCGACCACACCCCCCAGAACATCGGCATGGACTTCCGCCGCCAGGCGATCACCATGCTGGAGTCGATGGGCATCTCGGTCGAGTTCTCCCACCACGAGGGCGCCCCCGGCCAGCAGGAGATCGACCTCCGCTACGCCGACGCGCTCTCCACGGCGGACAACATCATGACGTTCCGCCTGGTCATGAAGCAGGTGGCGCTGGAGCAGGGCGTCCAGGCGACCTTCATGCCGAAGCCGTTCTCGGAGCACCCGGGCTCGGGCATGCACACCCACCTCTCACTCTTCGAGGGCGACCGGAACGCGTTCTACGAGTCGGGCTCGGAGTACCAGCTCTCCAAGGTCGGCCGCTCCTTCATCGCGGGCCTGCTGAAGCACGCGGCGGAGATCTCCGCGGTCACCAACCAGTGGGTCAACTCCTACAAGCGCATCTGGGGCGGCACCGAGCGCACCGCCGGCGCCGGCGGCGAGGCCCCCTCGTACATCTGCTGGGGCCACAACAACCGCTCGGCCCTGGTCCGCGTCCCGATGTACAAGCCCGGCAAGACCGGCTCGGCGCGCATCGAGGTCCGCTCGATCGACTCCGGCGCCAACCCGTACCTGGCCTACGCCGTCCTCCTGGCCGCGGGCCTGAAGGGCATCGAGGAGGGCTACGAACTCCCTCCGGGCGCCGAGGACGACGTCTGGGCCCTCTCGGACGCCGAGCGCCGGGCGATGGGCATCGAGCCCCTCCCGCAGAACCTGGGCGAGGCCCTGACCCTGATGGAACGCAGCGACCTGGTCGCCGAAACCCTCGGCGAACACGTCTTCGACTTCTTCCTGCGCAACAAGCGGCAGGAGTGGGAGGAGTACCGCAGCGAGGTCACGGCCTTCGAGCTGCGGAAGAACCTGCCGGTGCTGTAGCCACCGGGTACAGCACAGTGGGGCCGACCGTCACAGACCGAGCGCCCCCACA
>NZ_JBHUXV010000257.1:0-5135 GCF_042669125.1 Streptomyces sp. NPDC057253
TCGGTGTTGGCTGCGTATGCCGGGTTGGCGCAGGTTGCCGTCGTTGCCGGGGAGGATGCCGCGGGTGGTAGGCGTCTTGTCGCCTATGTGGTGCCAGCTGACGTGGAGGCGGAGCCGGAGGGTCTGGCGGACGGGGTTCGGCAGTTCGCGGCGGAGCGGTTGCCGGGGTACATGGTGCCGTCGGCGGTGGTGGTGCTGGAGGTGTTGCCGCTCACGGCGAACGGCAAACTCGACCGCGAAGCACTGCCCGCGCCGGAGTTCGCAGCCGCAGCGGGCGTGGGCAGGCGACCGTCCACAGTGCAGGAACAGATTCTGTGCGGGGAGTTCGCGCAGCTTCTCGGCCTGGAGAGCGTCCGTGTCGATGACGACTTCTTCGCACTGGGCGGTCATTCGCTGCTCGCCATGCGCATGGTGAGCCGTGTCCGTGCGGTGCTGGGTGCGGACCTATCCTTGCGCGCACTGTTCGACGCACCGACACCGGCCGGCGTGGCCGCCCGACTGAACGGTGCGAACCCGGCGCGCCCCGCTCTCACACCTGCCAAGCGTCCAGAGCGACTCCCGCTTTCGTACGCGCAGCAAAGGCTTTGGTTCCTTGGCCAGTTGGAGGGGCCCAGCGCAACCTACGCCCTCCCGATGGCGCTGCGGCTGACCGGCGACCTCGACCGCGAGGCCCTCGACGGCGCCCTGAGGGATGTGCTGGGCAGGCACGAGGTACTGCGCACCGTGTTCGAAGCGGCGGACGATGGTGAGCCCTACCAGCGCATCCTCTCCGTGGAAGAGACCGGTTTCGCGCTGCCGGTGGTGGAGATCGCTCCGGAGGAACTGAACGGCGCGGTGGTCGAGGCCGCGAGCCGTGGCATCGACTTGAGCGCTCAGATCCCGCTGCACGCCCACCTGTTCGCCTCAGCACCCAATGAGCACGTCCTGCTGGTGGTGGTTCACCACATCGCGGGCGACGGCTGGTCGAACGGTCCTCTGGCACGGGACCTGTCACTGGCCTACGCGGCGAGGACCGCGGGTCAGGTGCCGAATTGGGAGCCATTGCCGGTGCAGTACGTGGACTACGCGCTGTGGCAGCGGGAGCTGCTGGGTGCGCAAGACGATCCGCAGAGTCTGCTCTCCCAACAGGTCGCGTACTGGCGCGAGAAGCTCGACGGCGTCCCTGAGGAGCTGGTGCTCCCGACCGACCGTCCCCGCCCGGCTGTCCCGTCCTACCAAGGACATCGCGTATCGCTGGAGCTCCCGGCCGAGGTGCATGAACGGCTGGTCCTGGTGGCGCGAGAACGAGGCGTGACCCTGTTCATGCTGATGCAGGCGGCTTTGGCCGTGACGCTGAACCGGTTGGGCGCGGGCACGGACCTTCCGATCGGGTCGGCGATCGCCGGCCGTACGGACAGGTCGTTGGACGACCTGGTTGGCTTCTTCGTGAATACCTTGGTTGTTCGAACCGATCTCTCCGGGAATCCGACGTTCGAGGAGGTCCTCGACCGGGTTCGAGAGGCGGGGTTGGGCGCGTTCGAGCATCAGGACGTGCCGTTCGAGCGACTGGTGGAAGAGCTGGCACCGGTCCGCTCGTTGTCCCGGCACCCGTTGTTCCAGGTGATGCTGACGGTCCAGAACACGGACTCGGCTGTCCTGGATCTGCCCGGCCTCATGGTTGAGGGAATGTCGGCAGGGGCGACGGCGGCGAGGTTCGACCTCGAGGTCTCCGTGGGGGAGAGATTCGACGCTCAGGGTGCTGCTGCGGGGCTGCAGGGCGTGCTCGTTGCGGCGACCGACCTGTTCGACGTGGAGACGGCGGAGCGGATCGCGGCCTACTGGGCCCGGGTTGCTGAGGCTCTGGCGGCCGATCCGCGCTCGAGCATCGGCGCGGTCGAAGTGCTGGAGGCGGGTGAACGGGACCGGCTCCTGACGGAGTGGAACGACACCGCCGTCGAGGTGGGATCCGCCACGCTGCCGGAACTGCTTGCGGCACAGGCGGCGCGTACGCCGGAGGCCGTGGCCCTGCTGTCAGGCGATGCCGAGGTGTCGTATGCCGAACTCGACGCGCGTGCGAACCAGCTGGCACGGTTGCTGGTCGCACGCGGCATGGGCCCGGAGTCGGTGGTCGCGGTCTGCATGGAGCGCGGCATCGAGATGGTGGTGGCGCTCGTCGCTGTGCTGAAAGCGGGATGCGCGTATCTGCCGGTGGACCCGGAGTACCCGGCTGAGCGGATCGCGGACATGCTGGGCGACGCGGCCGTGCAGTGGGCGCTGACCACGGCGGCCTTCGCCGGAGTGCTGCCTGAGCATGTCGCGCGCATCACGGTGGATGACCCGGATGACGCGACGGACATCGAAGCGCAGCCAGCGTACGCGCCCGAGGTGGCACCTGCGCCGAAGAACCCTGCCTACGTGATCTTCACCTCGGGTTCGACCGGCCGCCCCAAGGGCGTGGCGATTCCCCACACGGGAGTGGTTAATCGGCTCCAGTGGATGCAGGCTCGATATGGCCTGACGACGGAAGACCGGGTGCTGCAGAAGACACCGTTCGGGTTCGATGTATCGGTATGGGAGTTCTTCTGGCCGCTGCTCAACGGCGCAGCACTGGTCCTGGCCGAACCGGGCGGCCACCGGGATCCGGAGTACATCGCAGATCTCATACGCCAACGACGTGTGACGACAGCCCACTTCGTGCCATCGATGCTGGAAACCTTCCTGTCCGTACCCATGGCGGCCGGCTGCACGACCCTGCGGCGCGTGATCTGCTCGGGTGAGGCGCTGTCCTTGCCCACCCAGGCACGGTTCTTCGAGCTCTATGACGACGTGGAACTGCACAACCTGTACGGGCCCACCGAGGCGTCGGTCGACGTGACGGCCTGGGAGTGCCGCCCCACACGGACGGGAGGATCTGTACCGATCGGTGCCCCGATCGCGAACACCCAGGTGTACGTCCTGGACGCCTCGCTCAATCCCGTACCCACCGGAGTCGGCGGCGAACTGTACTTGGCCGGCGAACAGTTGGCGCGAGGATACGTCGGCCGTGGTGCCCTGACCGCGGAGCGGTTCGTGGCGTCCCCGTTCGGGGCCGGCGGGCGGATGTACCGCACCGGCGATCTGGCCAGATGGACGGCCCACGGGCAGCTGGAATACCTGGGTCGAGCGGACGAGCAGGTGAAGATCCGCGGATTCCGAGTAGAGCCGGGTGAGGCGGCGGCCGTGCTGTCGGCGTGCGCGGGAGTGGCGCAGGTCGCAGTGGTCACCAGGGTGGAGGAGCCTGGCGACACACGTCTCGTCGCCTACGTGGTCCCAACCGAAGACGCTGTCCACGAGGAACTGTCAGCGCGAATCCGGGATGCCGCGGCCGACCGGCTGCCTGAATACATGGTGCCTTCGGCAGTGGTGGTCCTGGACGAGCTGCCGCTCACGCTCAACGGCAAGCTGGACCGCAGGGCGCTACCGGCCCCGAACTACGGGACGGCGGCAAACGACGCCGCCCGAACCCCGTCGACTCCGCAGGAGGAGATCCTCTGCGGGGTGTTCGCCCAGGTCCTCGGTCTGCCCGAAGTGGGCGTGGACGACGGCTTCTTCGCGATGGGCGGACACTCACTGCTGGCGACCCGTTTGGTGAGCCGGGTGCGCGCGGTGCTGGGTGTGGAATTGCCGCTGCGGGCACTCTTCGACACGCCGACGCCGGCTGGAGTCGCTGCTCTCCTGAGCGGGGCTGATTCCGCTCGCGGAGCGTTGGCGGCGAGAGTGCGTCCGGAGCGGATTCCTCTCTCGCATGCACAGCAACGCCTGTGGTTTCTCGGACAGTTGGCGGGGCCGAGCGCGACATACAACATTGCGATGGCATTACGCCTTACCGGCCACTTGGACCGCGAGGCTCTCGAAGGGGCTCTGCGGGATGTGGTGGGCCGGCACGAGGTGCTGCGCACGGTGTTCGCGGGGGCGGCGGACGGCGAGCCGTATCAGCAGATACTCCGGGTTGAGGAGGTTGGGTTCGAGCTGCCGGTCCTCGAAGTCGCGCCCGACGAACTGACCGGTGCTATGGCCGAGGTGACGGGGCAGGGCTTCGACCTGGGAGCTGAGATTCCGTTGCGCGTCCGGCTGTTCGCTGTGGGGCCGGATGAGCATGTGTTGGTGCTCGTCGTGCATCACATTGCGAGTGATGGCTGGTCGAACGGCCCGCTGGCGAGGGACTTGTCGGCTGCGTATGCGGCGCGGTGTGCGGGGCGGGCTCCGGAGTGGGAGCCGCTGCCCGTGCAGTACGCGGACTATGCGCTGTGGCAGCGCGAGCTGCTGGGCGCTGAGGACGACCCAGGGAGCGTGATCTCCCAGCAGATCGCTTACTGGCGTGCCGAACTGGCAGGCATGTCGGAAGAGTTGGATCTCCCATTCGACCGTCCACGACCGGCGGTGCCATCTCACCTGGGCCACTCGGTGCGGCTGAATGTTCCCGCAGATCTGCACGCACGGCTCCTGGAGCTGGCGCGGGAGCGGGGCGTGACTCTGTTCATGCTGATGCAGGCCGGACTTGCGGTGACCCTGTCGGGGCTCGGCGCCGGAGCCGATGTGCCCGTCGGCGCGGCGATTGCGGGCCGTACGGATGAGGCTCTGGACGATCTGGTCGGCTGCTTCGTCAACAGCCTGGTGCTGCGTACGGACCTGTCCGGTGATCCGACGTTCGTTGACCTGTTGGAGCGGGTGCGGGAGACGGGTCTTCGCGCGTTCGCGCATCAGGATGTGCCGTTCGAGCGGTTGGTGGAGGAGCTGGCCCCGGCCCGGTCCCTGGCCCGCCATCCCCTCTTCCAGGTCATCCTTACCTTCCAGGACACCATTTCGGTGTCGGGCACGGACTTCGCAGCGCTGCACGGGCTGACCGGTCTGCAGGCCAGCGGGATGCCTACGGAGCAGGTGGGGGCGAAGTTCGACCTTGCTCTGGCGGTTGGTGAGGAATTCGATCCGCAGGGCGTCCCGGCGGGAATCGGCGGGCTCGCCGTCGGCTCTGCGGATTTGTTTGAGGCGAGCACGGTTGAGAGGTTCGTCGGTTGTCTGGTGCGGGTGCTTGAGGCGTTGGTGGAGGATCCGTCGTCTCGGGTGTCTGGGGTGGATGTGTTGGGTCTGGGGGAGCGGGCTCGGGTGTTGGAGGGGTG